>NZ_JBWKEE010000025.1:33438-102955 GCF_056435605.1 Streptomyces sp. NPDC043896 | reverse complement strand
AGGATAAGCTCCTCCCCCCCCCCCCCCCCCCCCCCCCCCCCCCCCCCCCCCCCCCCCCCCGCCCCCCCCCCCCCCCCCCCGGGGTGGGGCCCTTGCGGGGCCGTCGCGGGGGCCGGACGGCTCGCGGAGGGGAGGGGGCGGCGGGGTTCCGGCGGGGTGCACAACAAGCCGTTTCCGGTGCCGGAGTTCGCCATTCCGCCGACCGGCAAGGGCTCTGCGGCCATTCGCGGGTAGTTCAGCCGCCGTTCACGTACGGGCGGGAGCGTGTGCGCCGACGACCGTACGTTTCAAGGCGCACCACCTCCCCCACCCCTGGAGACCCGATGCCCCTCAGCCGCAGAGACTTCACCGCCCGCACCGTCATCGCCGGTGCGGGCGTCGCACTCACCGGGACGGTCGGCGCCCTCGCCACCGCCCCCGGGGCACTGGCCGCCGACGACCCGCAGCCCGACGCGCTCGACTCGCACGGTCGTCCGCACGCGCCCGGCTACGGTCCGCTCGTACCGGACCCGGCCGGACTGCTGGCCCTGCCCGCCGGGTTCACCTACCGGGTGCTCACCCGTACCGGCGTCACCACCCTCGACTCCGGTGAGAGCACCCCCTCCCACCACGACGGGACCGCCGCCTTCGAGGGACACCGCGGAGTCACCCTCCTCGTCAACAACCACGAGCTGAAGGGCCCGCGCAGCGGCTGGGCCCACCCCGTGCCGCTCGCCGAGGGCCTCGTCTACGACCCGGCGGCGTCGGGCGGCTGCACGGTCGTGGAGGTCCGGCGCGGCGGCGAGGTCGCCGAATGGGTGGGCATCGCCGGCACGTCGACCAACTGCGCGGGCGGGTCCACCCCCTGGGGCACCTGGCTGACCTGCGAGGAGACCGAGGACCTGGCGGGCAAGAACGGCATGACCAAGGACCACGGCTACGTCTTCGAGGTCGACCCGCACGACCGCCGGGCCAATCGCGACCCGAAGCCGGTCAAGGCGTTCGGCCGGTACGCGCACGAAGCCGTGGTCATCGACCCGCACCGGGGCCACGCCTACCTGACCGAGGACGCCTCCGGCCCCAACGGGCTGCTCTACCGCTGGACCCCGCCGCAGGGCTTCCGGCACGGGCGCGGCAGGCTGCGTCAGCTCGCCGCCGACGCCGGGGTGCTCGCGGCCGCCAGGTGCTTCGACAGCCACGGCCGTTTCGTGGACGACCTCTCGCGCGCCACGAAGACCGGCACCGTGTACGGGGTCGACTGGGCCGAGGTGACCGACCGCGACGCGCGCAGCCTCTCGGTGCGCAAGCAGTTCGCGCCCGGCGCCGTGACCAGGGCGCGCAAGCTGGAGGGCATGTGGTGGGGCGACGGGGGCGCCTACTTCGTCTCCTCCTACGCGCGCGAGGAGAGCCCGGGCGCCGCGCACGACGGCCAGGTGTGGTTCTACGACCCGAAGCGGCGCACCGTCCGGCTCGTCGTCCTGATCGGCGTCAACCGGGATCCGGCCGCCGGCGGCGGATACGACGGCCCCGACAACATCACCGTGTCGCCGTACGGGGGCCTGGTCATCGCCGAGGACGGCGAGGGTCTGCAACATCTGCTCGGGGCCACGGAGTCGGGCCGCGTCTACCCGCTGGCCCGCAACGAGCTGAACATCGGCACGGCCGAGAAGCCGGAGTACTCGGAGTTCGCCGGGGTCTGCTTCTCCCCGGACGGGCGCACCCTGTTCGCCTGCATCCAGGACCCGGGCATCATGCTGGCCGTCACCGGCCCCTGGCGGCGCTCCCCGCGCTGATTCGCCACGCGCGGGGCCGCGAGCCGCGGGCGGCGGTCCCGGGGTACCCCTGTGCCCCGGGACGCCCCCTACTGGACGGCGGCCATCTCCTCGGCGCGGGAGGCCGCTGCCCACTCCTCGAGCAGGAACTCGTACGCCTCCGAGGGCCACTCCCCGTCCCAGGTCTCGACGAGGTGCCGGATCGCCTCGTTCGCCTCTGCGGCGGACGGGCGCGCGGGACCCGCGGGCTGGAGTGTGTTCTGCATGGCTTCAAGGCTACGGGCGGGCACTGACAGCCACCTCCGGATTACGCGTGGCATCCATCACCCGGATGCCACGCCGCAGGGCCGCCGGTGTCGGCATATGCCCGCCGACCTGCTCAGAGTGCCTGGGAGGCGGGCTTGACCATGCCGCGCACTGTGCGGGACTTCACAAACTCGCCCATGGCCGTCATCTCCCACTCGCCGGAGAACTGCTTGATCAGCTTGGCCATCATGACCCCGGTCTGCGGCTCGGCGCTGGTCAGGTCGAAGCGGGCCAGCTCCTCCCCGCTCGCCGCGTCGATCAGGCGGCAGTAGGCCTTGGCCACCTCGGTGAACTTCTGGCCGGAGAAGGAGTTCACCGTGAACACCAGCCCGGTGGCCTCGGCGGGCAGCCGTCCGAGGTCCACGGTGATCACCTCGTCGTCCCCGGCGCCTTCACCCGTGAGGTTGTCACCCGAGTGCTTGATCGAGCCGCCCAGGATCGACAGCTTGCCGAAGTAGCAGCTGTCGATGAAGTTGCGCTGCGGGCCGTACGCGATGACGGAGGCGTCGAGGTCGATGTCACGGCCACGGAAGGCCGGTTCCCAGCCGAGGCCCATCTTGACCTGGGAGAGCAGTGGCCGGCCGCCCTTGACCAGGGAGACGGTCTGGTTCTTCTGGAGGCTGACCCGGCCCTTGTCGAGGTTGATCTTCCCGCTGCCGGCGGCGGGCGCGGCCGGAGCGGGAGGTGCCGCGGGCGCGGCGGCCACCGGCGCGGCGGGGGCGACGGGGGTGACCGGGGCGGGCGCGGCGGGGGCGGGCGTGGCCACCGGCGGGGCCGGCTCCTCGTCCACGGAGACGCCGAAGTCGGTGGCGATGCCGGCGAGGCCGTCGGCGTACCCCTGGCCGACCGCCCGGACCTTCCAGACGCCGCCGCGCTGGTAGATCTCGACCACCACGAGCGCGGTCTCCGGGCCCAGCCGCGGCGGGGTGAAGGTGGCGATCACCGAGCCGCCGGCGGCGTCCCGCACGGTGGCGGTGGGCTCGATGCCCTGGAACGTCTGCCCGGCGGCGTCGGGACTCGCCGTGACCACGATGCGCTCGATGCCGGGCGGCAGGGCGCCGGTGTCCACGGTGATCGAGTCCGGCGCCGCACCGCCGCCGGACCGGTGACTGACGCCGGGCCCGGACGGCTGGTTGTAGAAGATGAAGTCGGCGTCGGAGCGCACCTTGCCGTCCGCCGCGAGCAGGAGCCCCGATACGTCGAGCCGTACCGGAGCCGCCACGTCCACCGTCACGCTGACGGCGTTGAGCGGCAGGTTGGAACCAGGGGTCATAGCGGTCATGCCCGGAGAACGACCGGAGCCCCTTTGCCGTTCCCTTACCTTCGGGGGATATTTCAGCGCCGGTTGCGCGGGTGGTTCCGGGCGGCGCGCTCGTTGCCGAACTTGTAGGCGCCGGTCCAGCGCGCCATCACCAGCTGCGCGTCACCGGACTCGACCTCGGCCAGGAACTTCTCCGCGCGGCCACCCCGCAGAGTGCCCGCGGCGCGCCCCCGGTGCGTGATGACGACGGTGCCGTCGCCGCGCGTTTCGTACGAGAATCCCTGTGCCTGGCCCATGGGCGCAGCCTGCCCCGCCGGGAGCGGGGCGGCAACGGAATTAAGCGCGACGGGCCCGCGGCCCGGCGCCCCGCGCGGCTGCCGGGACCGCTCAGCCGCCGGTGACCCGGCGCGGCAGGCCCAGCGGATTGGCCTCGCGCAGCTCCGCCGGCAGCAGCGCGTCCGGCACCGACTGGTAGACCACCGGGCGCAGCCACCGCTCGATCGCGGTGCCGCCGACGGACGTGGAGTGCGAAGTGGCCGCCGGGTACGGGCCGCCGTGGTGCTGGGCCGGGGCCACCGCCACGCCGGTCGGCCAGCCGTTCACCACGATCCGCCCCGCCAGCTCCGTGACCCGGGCGATCAGCTCCGCGGCCGGTCCGGGCGCGCCCCCGGCCTCGGCGTCCGACAGCTGGAGGGTGGCGCTCAGGTTCCCGCCGAGCCGGTCCAGCACCCCGGAGGCCTCGCGCTGGTCGGCGTACCGCACGACGACGGTCACCGGGCCGAAGCACTCCTCCAGGAGGACCTCGTGCGTGCCGTCCGCCAGCAGCGCGGCCGCCGGCACGCTCAGGAAGCCGGCGCCGACGGCGTGCTCGCCGTCCGGGCCCGGGGCGACGGGGGCGGTGACGCCGGGGAGGGCTGACCGCTCCCGGACACCGGACACGAAGCCGTCCCGCATCCGGTGGTCGAGCAGGACCCCGGGTCCGGTCTCCCCGAGGGACTTGGCGAGCGCGCCGGTGAGCCGGTCGCCGTCCTCGCCCTCGGGGACCAGGACCAGGCCGGGCTTGACGCAGAACTGGCCGACGCCCAGGGTGACCGAGCCCGCGAGCCCGGCGCCGATCTCCTCGGCGCGCTCGGCGGCGGCCGCCGGGGTGACCACGACGGGGTTGAGGGAGCCGAGCTCGCCGTGGAAGGGGATCGGCACCGGCCGGGCGGCGGCCGCGTCGAACAGCGCCCGCCCGCCCCGGATCGAACCGGTGAACCCGGCCGCGGCCACCAGCGGGTGGCGCACCAGCTCCGTCCCGGCGTCGAAGCCGTGGACCACGGAGACGAGTTCCGCGGGCAGCCCGCACGCCACCGCCGCCCGGCGCAGCAGCGAGGCGCACAGCTCGGAGGTGGCCGGGTGGTCGGGGTGGGCCTTGACCACCACCGGGCAGCCCGCGGCCAGTGCGCTCGCGGTGTCCCCGCCGGGCACGGAGAAGGCCAGCGGGAAGTTGGAGGCGGCGTAGACGGCGACCACGCCCAGCGGCACCTTGTAGCGGCGCAGTTCGGGGCGCGGCGGGGTGAGTGAGGGGTCGGCGCGGTCGATCCGGATGTCGAGGTGGGAGCCCTCCTCGACCAGGTCGGCGAAGGCGCGCAGCTGGCCCGTGGTGCGGGCCAGCTCGCCGGTGAGGCGGGCGCCGCCCAACGCCGTCTCGGCGTCCGCGGTCTCCACCACGAGCGGCCCGGCCTCGTCGAGCAGCCCGGCGGCGGTGCGCAGGAAACGGGCCCGGAGGGGCGCGTCCGCCAGGGCCCCGCGGGCGCCGTGGGCCGCGCGTACGGCCCGGTCCACGTCCTCGGGTGTGGCTTCCGCCGCAACCCGTTCGCGCTGCTTCCCGGTGCGGGGGTCCACACTCCAGACTGGTGTCGCTGCCATGGACCGCTACCTCCTGGGGCGTTCAGTATTCTGAACGCCGTTCCGGTGGATGAATGATCACTTCTGCTGCGGACTCTATTTCCGCGTCCACCGGGTGACAAGGGGCGCTCGGAGCCGACCAGAGGGGAAGTGGGCGTATGACGACAGCCGAGACGGCGGCCGAGACGGCGGCGGGGCAGGACGGGACGGAGGCCCCCGCGACGGCGGCGCCGGTGAAGTCGGCCGTGCGCACCGTCCTGCTGCTGGAGCACTTCGCGGCCCGGCCGGGCCTGCACAGCCTCGCCGACATCCAGAACGACCTCTCCCTGCCCAAGTCCAGCCTCTACATGCTGCTGCGCACCCTGGTGAACCTGGGCTGGGTCGAGACCGACGCCACCGGCACGCGGTACGGCATCGGCGTACGGGCCCTGCTGGTCGGGAGCTCGTACATCGACGGGGACGAGGTGGTGGCGGCCGCCCGGCCCACCCTGGACCGGCTCTCCGACGACACCACCGAGACCATCCACCTGGCGCGGCTGGACGGGACGAGCGTGGTCTACCTCGCCACCCGCCAGTCGCAGCACTACCTCAGGCCCTTCACCCGGGTGGGCCGGAGGCTGCCCGTCCACTCCACCGCGCTCGGCAAGGCGCTGCTGGCCACGCACTCCGACGAGGAGGTGCGGGCCCTGCTGCCGAAGCGGCTGGAGGCGGTCACGGAGCACACCATCACCGACCGGGAACAGCTGGTGGAGGAGCTGGCGCTGGTCCGGGAGCAGGGGTACGCGGTGGACCGGGAGGAGAACACGCTCGGGCTGCGCTGCTTCGGCGTGGCCATCCCGTACCGGACGCCGGCACGCGACGCGGTGAGCTGCTCGGTGCCGGTGGCGCGGCTGACGGGCGGGCACGAACAGCTCATCAAGGCCGCGCTGTTCGAGGCGCGGGACCGGCTGTCGGTGGTGACGCGGCGCATGTGAGGCGGGGGCCCTGGGCGGGCCGGGCCTGCGGCCGCGGCGGGCCGGGCCTGCGGCCGCGGCGGGCCGGGCCTGCGGCGGGGCCTGTGCGGGGAGTGTCTCCCCCGTGCGGGGGAGGCGGTTCACCTTCGTGGGGGAGGCGGCGGGTGGCGGCCGCGGGGGACCGTGGGGACATGACCACACGAGCAGTCCACGCGACCGACCCGACCGACCCGACCGACCCGACCGACCCGACCGGCCAGAGCCTGCCGACCGGCCCGGCCCACCTGCCCGGCCCGACCGGGTCGAGCCGTCCGAGCGGCCCGGCCCACCCGTCCGGCCCGACCGGGTCGACCGGCCGGAACCGGCCGTCCGCTCCCCGTCTCCGGACAGGGCAGCGGGTCCTGCGGGCCGTGGCGCTGGCGGCCACCGTGCCCTACCTGTCGCTCAAGGCGGCCTGGCTGGCCGGGAGCCACATCGGGATACCCGAGGGCAGCCTGCTGCTGGAGGGAGGCCTCGCGCTCACCGTGGCCAACACGGTGACACTGGCCATGGACGCCACCGTCATCGTGCTCGTGCTGGCGCTGACGAGACCCTGGGGCAGACGGCTGCCGGGATGGCTGACGGCCGTTCCGGCGTACGTTGCCACCGGCCTGCTCACCCCGATCGCCCTGGGGTTCCCCGCCCAACTCCTCGTCAAGGCCGTCGGGATGGGCGCGGGGGCGGCCCCGGAGGCGGCTCGGGCGCCCTTCCTGGATCCCTGGGTGTTCGTCGTCGTCTACACCGGCTTCATCGTCCAGGGGATCGCCCTGGCCGGGCTGTTCGTCTCCTACGCTCGCGAGCGCTGGGGCGGCCGCCGGCTGGGCGCGCCGGGGCAGCGGCTCCCGTCTCCCACGGGGGTGGTGGCAGGAGCCGCTGCACTGGCGGGCACGATGGTGGGCGCGGCGCACGTGTACTGGGCCTTCGGCGGGAGCGCCGGGCTGACGGCGGAGCAGGCGGCGGCGTACTCGGCACAGACCGGCGTGGTGCCCGGGGCCTACGCGATATGCGCGTTCGCGGCGGCGGCCGGGGCACTGCTGCTGGCCCGGGGCGGCGAGCGTCCGGCCCGCTGGCCGCTGGCCCTCACCTGGACGGGTTCGGCGGCGATGCTGAACTGGGGAGCCTGGATGCTCGCGGCCTCCCTGGGAGCGGACTTCGGGATGGTCGAAGAGGCCACCGCCGTCAGCTGCCTGACCTACGCTGGCCAGATGATCACCGGGCTGCTCGCGGCGGCGGTCCTCATACGCCACCTCCGCTCTCGCCGGGACGGCTGAGGCGGCCGGGCCGAGGCCGGGCCGGCCGGGCTTCGGGCGAAGGCGGCGGGCGGATGGCCCAGGTCCCGGGCGGAAGCTGCGGGGCGGCTCGCGGCCGGTGCGGGGAGCGGGCACGGGCCGCGCGGGGAAGGACGGGGGAGGGGCATGAGCGGGACGGGGGCGGTGCGCCGGTGGTCCGGGGCCCTGCTGGGGGCGCGGGCACGGCTGCGCTGGGTGCACCTGATACTCGGCGGAGCCCTGCTGATGCCGTACTTCCTGCTCAGCCAGGTGTGCGTCGGCATCGCGGCCGGCGGGGCCAATGCCCTGTCCTCCCTGCCGCTGACCCTCATCGCCTACGCCGCCGCGCTGCCGCTGGTGGCCGTCAGCGGGCTGCTCGGGCTGGTCCGGCCGCTGTCGGTGACGGCCGTGCGGGCCCTGTGCGGGGTACCCGGGGACCGGCTGGCCGACGGGCCCGCCCGCTCGTGGGGTGCCCGGTGGCGGGCTTCCGCCTGGTGGACCCTGCACCTGGGGGTCGGGGCGGTGGTCAGCGGGATGACCCTCGCGGCGACGCCCATGGCGCTGGTGCTGCTCCTGCTGCCGTTCTCCGCCACCCTGCGCAGGGCGTCGCTCGGGGAGGACTGGTTCACCAGCGCCCCCGACCCCTACCTCGCCCCCTTCCTCGGGGCGGCGCTGCTGGCCCTGGTCGTCGCGACCTCCGCGGCGGCGGGGGCGCTGCTGGCCCGGCTGGCACCCGTACTCGTCGGGCCCACCGCGGCGGACCGGCTGGCCGCCGCCGAGGAGCGGGCCGCCGACCTCGCCGTGCGCAACCGGCTGGCCCGGGAGCTGCACGACGCCGTGGGGCACGCCCTGAGCGCCGTCACCCTCCAGGCGGGCGCGGCCCGGCGGGTCCTCGACCGCGACCCGGAGTTCGTGAGGGAGGCGCTCGCCGCGATCGAGGAGACCACCCGGCGCACGGTGGGGGAGCTGGACACCGTGCTCGGCCTGCTGCGCGACGGGGACCCGGCCCGGGCCGACGCCGCACCCGCCCCGACCCTCGCCGCCGACCTCGACGGGCTGCTGGCCCGCACCCGCGCCGGCGGCACCACCCTCACCGTCCAGCAGGACCCGGGCCCGGCCGGGGACTGGGAGCAGCTACCGGCCATCGCCTCCCGCGAGGCCTACCGGATCGTGCAGGAGGGCCTGAGCAACGCCCTGCGCCACGGCCTGGGCCCCATCGCCCTGCTGATCCGCGTCCACACCCCCGACGGCCACCGTGAACTGGAGATCACCATGACCAACCCGCCCGCCCGGCCCCCGTCCGCCCCCGAGGGCGAGCGGCGGCGCACCACCGGAGGCCGCGGGCTGCGCGGTGCCGCAGAGCGGGCCGCCCTGCTCGGCGGCCGGGTCGAGGCCGGACCGCACGAGGGCCGGTGGCGCCTGCGCGCGGTCCTGCCCCTGGGCGCCGCCCCCGGGACCGGGCGATGACCCGGCCGCCGCTGCGCCTCGTCATCGCCGACGACGAGCGGATGGTCCGTACGGCCCTGCGGGTCATCCTCGACGCCGAACCCGACCTGGAGGTGGTCGGTGAGGCGGCCACCGGCGCCGAGGCCGTGCCGCTGGTCCGCTCGCTGGCGCCCGACGTGGTGCTGATGGACGTCCGCATGCCGGAGATCGACGGGATCCGGGCCACCGAGCAGATCCTGCGCTCCCTGCCCGACCCGCCCCGGATCGTCGTCGTCACCACCTTCGAGAACGACTCCTACGTCTACGACGCGCTGCGCGCCGGCGCCTCCGGCTTCCTCCTCAAGCGGGCCGACCCGGACGAGCTGATCGGCGCGGTCCGCCTCGTCGCCCGGGGCGACTCGCTGCTCTTCCCGGCCGCCGTCCGCGCGCTGGCAGCCGCCCACACGGCGGCCGCGCCGCCCGCCGCCCCCGCCTGGGCGGCCCGCCTCACGGACCGGGAGGCCGACGTACTGCGGCTGATGGCCACCGGCCTGTCCAACCACGAGATGAGCGAGCACCTCGGCGTCGGCCCCCAGACGGTCAAGACGCACGTCGCCGCCGTCCTCGCCAAAACGGGCTCCCGCGACCGCACCCAGGCCGTCATCGCCGCCTACGAGGGGGGCTTCATCATGAAGAAAGGCTGAGAACCCGGCCACAATCAGCACAGAGCGGAACGCCCGCGGCCACTGGTACGTCCTTCTGGGGGATGAACAAGACGATCAGGCGTGCGTCGGTCTTCTGTCTGCTTCTGGTGCTGGCCCTTTTGGTGCGGGTCACCTGGGTGCAGGCATATCAAGGCCAGGCCCTCGCAGACGACAAGAACAACCGGCGCAACCTCATCGGGCAGTACGAGAACCCGCTGGGGAACATCATCGTGGGCGGTGAGGCGATCACCGGCTCGACGAAGACGGGCGGCAAGGACTTCGGCTACAAGCGGACCTACGTGGACGGCCCGCTCTACGCCCCGATCACCGGCTACAGCTCCCAGGCCTACGGCACGACGATGCTGGAGGGTGTCTACAAGAACGTCCTCAACGGCTCGGACACCCGGCTGAAGACGGTGATGGACATGCTCACCAACAAGCGGGCCGACCCGGGCAACGTCCTCACCACCATCGACAAGGGCGTGCAGAAGGCCGCCTACGACGCCCTCGGCGGCAAGCAGGGCGCGGCCGTGGCCATCGACCCGGCGACCGGGCAGATCCTCGCGGTGGTCAACAACCCGTCCTACGACCCGGGCCGGATCACGGGCGCCAACGACTCGGCGGCCTGGGACGAGCTGGCCGCCGACAAGGGCAAGGCCATGGAGAACGTGGCGCTGCGCAAGCCGCAGGCCCCCGGCTCCACCTTCAAGCTGGTCACCCTGGCCGCGGCCATCGAGAACGGCCTGGTGACGAGCATCGACACGCCGACGGGCGTCGCGGGCGCGTACACGATCCCCGGCACCCGCACCAAGCTGCCCAGTGAGGCGGGTGACGAGGCCTGCAACAACGTCTCGGCCCGGACCGCCCTGAAGCTGTCCTGCAACAACGTCTTCGCCGACCTCGCCTCCAAGCTCGGCCAGGACAAGATGCGGGCGATGGCGGAGAAGCTCGGTTTCAACACCCAGATCGACACCCCGGTCCGCACCAACCCGCCGAGCAAGTACCCCACGAAGAAGCTGTCGGTCGACCAGGTCGCGCAGACGGGTATCGGCCAGTTCGACGTGCAGGCCACCCCGCTCCAGATGGCCATGGTGACCGCCGCGATCGAGAACGGCGGCAAGCTGGTCGCCCCGCACATGGTCTCCGAGGTGACCGACGCCGACGGCAACGTGCTGGAGGACTTCAAGGACCCGAAGACGGAGCAGGTGATGAGCGCGAAGACCGCCTCGATGCTCCAGGACGCCATGCGCACGGTCGCCGCCGAGGGCGGCGGCAAGCCCGCGCAGGTCGCGGGCGCCGAGGTCGGCGGCAAGACGGGTACCGCCCAGCGCGGCGTCAACAACAACATCCCGCCGCTGGCCTGGTTCACCTCGTACGCCAAGGCGGGCGGCAAGCAGATCGCCGTGGCCGTGATGATCGAGAACTCGGACACCGACCGTTCCGAGATCGGCGGCGGCAAGCTGGCCGCGCCGATCGCCCAGAAGATGATGGCGGCCTGGCTGAAAAAGTAGCCGCCGCGCGCAAAGCCGACGCGCCGGGAACCGACACGGTTCCCGGCGCGTTTGGCTTCCCGTGATCCGGACCGCGCGCCCCGCCGACCTCGACGCCATCGCCGCCCTGCACACCCGGGCCCGGGCCACCTACTACCGGGGCCGCGTCCCCGAGCAGGCGTATGCGGGCGCGACCGAGGTGGCCCGGGCCCGCGAGGGCTGGGCCCGGGCGGTGGCCCGGCCCGCGGCGCAGGGCCGGGTCCTGTGCGCGGAGCGGGACGGCGAGGTCACCGGGGTGGCGGCCTTCCTCACCGCCGACGGCGTGACCACCCTCACCCAGCTCCACGTCGACCCCGACCACTGGCGGCGGGGCACCGGCGCCGCCCTCCACGCCGCCTGCCTCGCGGCCTGGCGGAGCGCCGGTGTCGAGCGGGTCCGCCTGGAGGTCTACGAGCACAACCTGCGCGCCCAGGCCTTCTACGCCTCCCACGGCTGGCGCCCGGATCCGGCCGCCACACCCTCCGGCTCCCACCGCACGCTCTGGCTTGAGGTCGGCCCGGCGTCCGGGGAATGAGACGGGACCCCGGATGGTTGAACCGGAAACCGTTCAGTCCCACCCGGAGAGAAGAAGGAACATGCGCGTCGAGATCTGGAGCGACATCGCCTGCCCTTGAACCAACGGAACCACAGCTTATCGCGGGGCCGTTGACCTGCGAGGACGAACGCAGAAAGCCCCGCCCATGCGCCACGGGGGCAGCGCACAGACGGGGCGGTTGCGAAGTGGTCCCGCTCAGTGCTCCCGTGGCCGAGCCGGCTGACGACTGGCGGCGTTGCGCCACCACCACAGCCCCCGGCAAGCGGGCAGCGAGAGCCCGAAGAACGCCCCGCACCGCGCGCACCACGGCAACCCGCTCTCCGGGTCTGTGGGGCACTCGAAGCCACAGCGGGGGCACTCGTCCACGGGACCAACTCTCAGGCGCTCAGGTCGTACTCTCCGCCCTTGATGGCGGCCGTCAGGTCGGCCCACTCAGCGGCCGTGTACGTGACGACGATGTCCGGGCGGTTGCTGTCGCGCAAGGCGACGACGCCGGGAACGTTGGTCGCGACCTCGGGGCAGTTGTTCACGCGGGCATCGCGACATGCGGCGGTCTTGATGAAGGCGAATTCCGGCTGACCGGTCATGGGCTGTTTCCCTTCCGCAGCACAGCGGGGAAGCGGTCCCCGCACCGCCTTGCTGGCCGTCCCGGTTGCCTGCCCTTCCTGTTGCGAAGCGACTGGGACGGGGCTTTGGGTGCCTCGGCTTCCTAGGTCCGAAGCGGACGCCCTCACTGCCTAGGCGGCACCCCAGCGAAGGGGCGGACCGGGGCGAGTGCCTGAGCACGTCAACTCAGACGGGGCACGTCCTGCCCCTGCACTGGGCTTGTCCGGTCGGGAGCGTCGTTCGGTTGGCGTGGTCTTCGGCGTGACCCAACCAACCGGTCTGTCCTCCCACCCCTGCCGCCTCGCGCCGCCGCGATCACGGGAGGGATGGGAAATCACGGGAGGCTAGGTCCCCTCGATCCGCTCGACAAGGGCCACGTCCTCGAACCGCCGGCTGAACCCCGGGTGCCCCGTACGGCCCGTGTGCTCCATGCAGGCGACTTCCACGGCGGACGGGTCTTCCACGGGCCCTGTGAGCCAGTCACAGCCCTTTGTGCGGCACGTCGCGGAAGCTGCGACCTTCTCGCCCTGGTCCCGGCTGATCCGGTGCGACACAAACCGGAGGACAGCACGGCTCACCGCTGAGCCTTCCGGCGCTTCTCGCCCGTGGGGTCGTCACAGTCGATGTGCCGGTACACGACCACGTCCGGACCGGATGCACGAGGGATGGAGCCCCGGCGGCAACGGTCCAAGGTGCCTACCGGCTTGAGGCACGAGGGGCACGTCTCGCCCGCCGGGGCGAAGGTCTCGTACTCCCAGAGTCGTGCGTCGGTCGTGCTTGTCGCTGCCATGTCTTGCCGTCCCCTCACGTGGTCCGATACCGACCACGCTAGGGAGGGTGGAACCCCAACTCCCAGCGGATTGCGCCCGATTGCGCGCCGATTACGTGAGCGACTGAAGAGCCCTGGTGATCAGTACGCGGGCCTTGGGGCCGTAGACCGCCATATCGGCGAGCGTGGCGAACGTGTCGGCATACGCCTTCACCTCGCTGGGCTGCGTCAGAGTGAGGTAACCGGAGACAAGCTCCACGTTGACCTGCGCCGTGTCGTAGATCCAGAAGCCCTCTACCGGCATCCGTTCGCGGCCGAGACGGTTCGGGACCACGCCGACGCTCACGTTAGGCAGCGCTCCGACCGTCAGCAGGTGGTCAAGCTGCTCCGCGTGGGTGTCGGCGTCGCCGAGCCCGTTGTTCAAGACGGATTCCTCGACCAGAAATGCGAAGCGCCGTTGCCCTTCGTAGATCACGCGCTGACGCTCCATGCGGGCCGCCACGGCGTCGGCCACGTCATCGACCACGACCCGTCTCCGCTGGACGGCACGCAGTACGTCTTCTGTGTAGCCGTACGTCTGGATCAGGCCGGGCACGAAGTTGGGCGAGTAGGCGCGGAAGTGCGTGGTGCGCTCGTACAGCGGAAGGACGGACTCCTGAGCGCGTCGAAGCCCGGTGCGCTCCATCCGGTGCCACTGCACCCACATGCCTTCGACGGCGCGGAGAGAGGCGATCAGGTCGTCTGTCTGATCCTCGCGACCGCACGCCCGGCACCACGCCCGAATGTCATCGGCGGATGGCGTGGCCTTCGCTGTGGAGATCCGGGACACCTTGGAGGGGTGCCAGCCGCAGGCCGCTGCGAGCTGTTTGCCCTCCATCCCGGCGTCCCGGCAGAGCTCACGAAGACGATCCGCAAGAGCCTGCCGGGCCGCCTGGACGCTGGACGAAGATGAGACTGCCATGACTCAGACGGGCCGGTACTCCTCATGCGGGATGGCCCGCTCCCACACGGCCTCGAACGCGTCAGCGCACAGCTTCACCATGCGGGGGTCATCGAAGGGTTCCGGGCCGGCTGACGCCCCTTCCCCCGTGAAGTGGTTGAACTTCCCGTGGGCCCCGTCGAACACCCAGAAGTCGTTACCAGGCAAGGCGATGTCGGAGGCACGACGGCGCGGCAGCCAACGAACCTCCTCACCACCCGCGAGGTTCACAGGGCCAGTCACGTCGTACTCAAACCGGCAGTAGTCCGAGAGGGGTTCGCTCACGATCCGGGCACGACGTACCACCACCCCGCGCGCCGTTGCCTGCTTCATCAGCTCCGCCCACGGCTGGTACCTGGCCACCGCTTCAGCGGTCCGCCCCTGTTGCCACGCGATGAACCCCGGATCGTCCCGGATGTAGCTGTCCCGCATCTCCAGGTGGACAGCGCTCCGGGTCACACCGGACCACTCTTCCTCAAGCGTCTTGGGCACTGCTTCCCTCACTGTCGGGCTGGGGGATGTACTGCAACATGACCTTGGGCAGACGGATGATCGTCTCGTGGTCAGGAACGTCCGTTCCGTGACCGGGGATGGAGCCGATCACCTGGCACGCCTTCACCTCGTCTTCGCTCGCCTTGTAGGACTGGATCAGGAGATCCCCGCTGTCCTCGTCGAGCCAGATGGTCGGGGACTCGTTGCCGGGTGAGTTCGGGATGATCCCCAGGAAACGCAACCTCATGACCTCTCCCTGTGTCGATCCGATTGCAGCCGATTGCTTGACCATCACCCCCTAGGCGGAGCCCGTCAAGACCGCCTCAGCGCAAGGCACTTGCCCCGGATGCAGCGAAACCCCCGACAGCCACCCAGCGCGGGCAGCCATCGGGGGCGGGGTCAGAAGCAGCAAGGACAGGTTGCCGACGCGTAGAGGTCAGCGACAGTGGGTGAGCATCCGTTCGCGCGCTCCCACAGCACGGCCCACGCGGGCCACAGCTCGTGTTTTCGCGGGTCGGCATCGGCGGAAATGAGGACGCAAGCAATCGGGGAAAGATCACGCGTCATGCGCTCAATTCCTTCGCACGCTGAAGCGCCGCCTTGAAAAGTGCGTCCGTATCGTCGTCGCTGTCGGCTCCGCCGCTCACGAATTCGTGCTTCAAGAGTTGTGCGTCTATCTGCGCCAGGAAGCGAAGCGCGGGATGCGCGACGGGCACCCCAGCGGAGCCGGGCACTAGAACGCCCTGAGTGGCCACAGAAGAAATCAGCGCGTCCCACACGGCCCGAAGGTCGTCTGTCCGCCCGGAATTCTCCTCAGCCGGCCTCAGCGGCACCACAGGGGCAGGGGAACGCTCCGCAGCAAGCTTCAGGCGATTCGCGCGCTTCCGGCAGGATTCCCCGCAGTAGACCATTCTTCGGTCAGCGTCATGGGGCAGCGAGTTCCCGCACGCCCCACATACGCGCTTCTGCATTGGTCACTTCCTTCATGGTGAGTTCCGGCGCTGCGTGACACCCGGCAGGCCGGTCACTCACGCGTGCGTTTTCCGAGCTGGGGCCGGGATCGCTGGGGGTTCGTCGGCCGAACTTTCGCCCCGCATACCCACCCCCGGTTCGCAGTCCGCGCAAACAATCCGCTGAACACCGCGCGCCGTACGCTCCGCACCATTTCGCATCGGTTGATAACTCCGACGCTTGCATTGGTTGCAGTATGTCGGCACCAGGTGCGGCAATCTCTCAGCGCGCCTAACCCGTCCGTCTGCGCGCATCCAACTGGGGCGCATATGGCTAGGCCATTCATCAAGCCCGATTCCCGAACCCGGGATATTGTGCACCGGTTGCCACTCCACCAATCCGCTAGGGGTTTGGTGCCCCTTATCCACGTCGCGCGCCCATTGCTGTGAAATCAGGTATTCGGCAACATCGGCAGGAACACGCACCCGAACGCCAGAAGGGACCGGCTTCCCATCAATGAGAAGACCGGTCCCTATCTCGACGTAGCTAGGTGGCGCGCTGTCCGTGAACAGTTCGCCCACGTTCATTAGGCGGCAGCAATGGTCATCTTGACGACGGCAGCAGCGTTCGGAACGGCGATAGCGGCACGCATGATCGCGCGAGCACCAATGCCGTCCTTGAAGAATCCAGCGTCGGAGGAAGTCTCAAACGTGGCGTCCTTACGGATGACCGCGTAAATCTCCGAAGCGTCGTAGACGAGAATGGTGTTCGCGTCCACGTACGGGGAAACCTTGACGGGCACACCCAGGATGCTGCGGTTAACGCCGTCGGTGCCGGAGCCCGCACCCGCGCTGAGAAGCTGACGGCCGGTCGTGTCCTTCAGTCCGAGAAGCTGAGCCCAACGGGTCGGGTTCATGACGACAACGGTCGGCGTGGCCGACACATCTTCAAGCTTGCCGAAAGCGTCAGCGAACGGCTTAAGGTCGGTCGGGGCAGCGGTCAGCGCGAGAGTCTGAATACCGACCGTGTTGGCGATACCGGCGAACTTGTCAGCACCCGCAGTGCCCGTAAGTGCCTGCTTGTCGAATCCCAGCGCCAGAGTTCGGAGCATCGAGCGGGAAATAGCGTTGAGCGCAACGCCGTCGGAGTCGTTGACGAACTCACTCGACAGCATTTCCGACGTTGCAATCTTCATGGGCTTCACGGTCAGTAGACCCGCCGCGAAACCACCGGTCGGAAGTTCGGCAAGCTCACCGATAAACGCCGGAGTGAAGTCGGAAGTGACAACCGGGGTCTTCCACTCAGAAGCGTTTGTGGCGACACGGTTCACGCCACTGGCGAGAACGACGGAGCTGGGGGCCATGAGGTCAACAAAACTCTTGGAGAACTCAGCCGGAGTGAACACGCCGGCGGTGCCCGTGGAGGTCAGGTTCCGAGACTCGGCAAGCTTCGCGTACAGGAGATCACCAGCGGAAGCCTTACGGCCAATTGCAGCGCGCTCAGCGGGCGACTTCATGGAAGTCAGGGTGTTGAAGCGCTCAGTGTTGTGAGCTTCCAGCTCGGCGCGCTTTTCTGCAAACTCCGCCGTGCGCATCTCGCCGGACGTCGCAGCTTCCGCAATCTCCTTGGCGAGCTTTTCGGCTCGCTGCGACTCGGCGTAAGACCTGCGGGCGGCGTCAAGATCAAGCTTGGTCATGTTTCCTCTTTCAAGTGCGCGCGCCGAAACGGTCGCGTCGGGATAGGCGGGGGTGTGGACGGGCCCAAGCTCAAGGACCCGCATAGAGGTGACCGTTCGATGTGGGATTTCCGGGCTGTAGTCCCACTGGTCTTCGTCGGCAATGAAGGTGAACGAGGAACCGAATATGTCGCCGCGCTTGACAAGCTCATGGACGCTGCGCCCAAGCTCCGTATCTGGAAGCGAAAGGTCATAGCGAATACCCGTGGAGTCCACGGCCAGAGAGAGCGTGCCGGAGCGCGTACGCCCCAGGACGTTGTCAGGGTTGTGATTCCACGTGGCCAGGACATCGTCACCGCTGTTGGTCCATGCATCGGGCGCAATGGATTCGGTGAACGTGCCTATTGTGGCCAGCGAGTTGAACACGACGGCATAGCCGCTTAGCTTTCGCACGCCTTCAGCGTTCAGCGGCTGAGGCGCTGCCCGTGTCTCAATATCAGGCAAGGTGATTCCTTTCAGATCAAGGCCGCTCCTTGGCGCGCTGCCCAATCACCCGCATTGCGGCAGCGGCACCGGCAATATCAGGAATACGCGCACAGCCGGCACACACGCCCTCACGGTGGGAGGCTGTCCCGTAACCGCACGCGGAACAGGTCGTGTAGACAATCGGGATTCTGTTGCGATCCAAGGTTTCACCCTTCGAGAGAGTGGCGACGTGGCTAATCCGTGCGCAGTTGTACGCCGACAATTGCCACGCCCTTGTTCGTGCGCTTCTGAGTCGCGCCGTGGCGGAGCAACGCCTTTTTAAAGGTGAGTCGGGACATGATTTCTGGCGCGGGAATTTGGTCCTTGCGGCAGAAGTCCAAGTAGGTGGCGTAAGCATCGCTCAGCAGTACCGAGCCATTAGCCGCCACTCGGAAAGAGTCAGTGAACCAATGCCGCGCACCAAGAACGCTGACTCGCCGGAACACGACGGGCGGCGTATCGGCTGAACTGTTCTCGTAGTCGCGCGCACAGCGGGTGCAGAACGGCCAATAGTCCGTAAGTCTTTCGCTGTACCGCCGCAAGCGTCCATCAATGGTTGCCGCTGCCGAGTTGTCCACCACCCAACGCGATGCGTTGTTGTTGCAGTGGATACAGCCGAAGTCGGTAGCCGGACCGTATGCGGTTTCCACGGAGTTGCGCGCGTCGGCGTATGGGTCGCCAATCGGCATGAGGGAGATCCTTCGTTGTCACGGAAACGAAAAAGCCCCCGGACGTAGGGAGTCTCAGTCAGCGCCGTGACACGCTGAAAGAGTCTCGACCTACGCCCGGGGGCTTTAGTCGTGCACGCATTGGCCCAAGGGTGGCCGATCCCAGCGTGCGAGGGAGTCAAGGGGAGCAGGCATGGCGTAAGCGCCGTCACGGACCCGCAGCGAGAGCGCCGTAGCGCCTCTACCTATGTCAAGGGAGTCGGTGACCCAGGGCGGCAGAACGGGGCAGGCTCGGTTACGGAGTTCCGTCACTCCCGGATTGCCCTATGAGAACTCATATAGCAATCCGAAAATTACGTATTTCCGTCACTCAAGAGACCAGATTTGAAGAATGCCCAGGTCAGAGGGTCTTGGGCGTGCGCTGTAGCGTCACTATCCGCCCTGTCTTGTGCCACCCCGCGTCACCGCTGCAAGTCGAAGCGGCAGACGCCTTCCTGAGCGCCTGGGCTGGGGTACGGCCACCCGGAGCCGGCGAGGCCCTGAGAGGCCACTACACGGGCGCTGAGGGCGGTTGGTGGGCATGAGAAAGCCCCCGACCCACATAGGGTCGGGGGCTGCCTTTCGTCGCTAGGCGGTCAGCGCCTCAGTGGAGGAACATGGGCTACGCCGCCTTACGGCGATCACGCCGCCTCTGCATGGTCTTCCTTGAGCCGTCAAAGACGTCTTTGGGGATTCCGTCTACGTCTCGCCACGCGGGCGCGAGGCGTTCCATGATGGGTGTCCGGTCGCCCCTGTACTTCGGAGGGAGCAACGTAATCTTGTGGAGCGCAGCGCGAAGGAGTGCCCGCTGACCGCTTACCGTTTCACTCGTCCACAGAGTTGCGAGATATTCCGGCTCCATGAGAGGGGAGAGATCCGCCGCCCTGGAGAGCGCGGCAAGTTCGCCTTTCAGGCTATCAATCTGCGAGTTCAGTTCACGCCACAGATATTCGTAATCCGCCTCTGTGATTCTGTTGAGTACGAACCGCTCCTTTCTGAGTTGCATTTCGCGGCCCACGGCGGACTCTAGTGCGGCGCTGACCTGAGCTTTCCTGGCCTCCTTTTCGGGGTCCTGATAGGAGAGCCAGTCGCGCGCAATTGCATGGATGGTGGGAGATTCAGGGGAGAGCTTCAGTACGTGGCTGAGCCAAAGCGACTGCACGGCATCATCAATGCGCTTGCGGTCGGTAGAAACTCCCTTGCACGAAGATGCCCCTTCTGTCTGCCGCGTATAGCAGCGGTAATTAACTCCGCCGTTTGCCATCGGGCCCCCACAGAGCCCGCAGCGGAGAGCGCCGGAGAGAAGAGCGGTAATCTGCCTCTTGCCCCGTGTCCGGTCTCCGATGCTAGTCCCTTTCTGTGCCCGATCAGCCAGCGTGGCCGCGATCTTCATGTGTTCGGCGAATGTGATTACTCCTTTGCCTAGCGAGATCGGGTGGCCACCCTTGCCGAGTAGTGGAGTTCCGCCACGGTGGTATTTGCCGAGATCCTTGCCGTTCTCGTCTCGCATCTTTTCGCGATTGGCGACGAGCCCAGCCCAGGTTACGGAGTGCGCGAGGCTGATGATGCCGGGACCGGTCCACTTCTTCCCGTGGCGCGTTGGAATCCTCTCGCTGTTCAGTTTGTCTGCGATCCAAGCCGGGGTCTTGCGGTCGAGCAGATACTCGGCGATCCGGCGTGCGGTCGGGTACTCAGTGGGGCTGTGAGCGAGCTTTCCGGAGCCCGGAGGGGAGTGCAGGCCGTACGGGGTGACTCCTCCGGTCCAACGCCCCTCGGCTTTGTTGGCGTCGATGCCAATTTTCGTGAAGTCGCTGATGTCTGTTGCTTGCTCACGTGCCTGTTCGCTGAGAATGGCAAGCACCATGCGGGAACGCGTTGAGTCGATGTTCTCGGCAACTACGTAGATGCGTGCCTGTCGCTCTTCGAACTTGTCCAGCAGCAAACCAACTTGCCCCATGCCTCGACGGGAAAGACGGCTTGTCTTGAAGACGTACAAAGTCTTGGAGAGCCCAGCATCAGCGATTGCCGCCGTGGCCTTTTCGAACTCTTCACGCCGGACGTATGCCTTGCTCGCGCTCTTCTGCTCAAACCACACGTGCCGGATGCGCTTTTGCTCGTGAGAGGCGTGCGAGCACATCCGGCGCACCTGTTCGCGGAGAGACGTGAGGGTGTCCTTCTTCTTTGACCGCCGGACGTACATCTCTGCCAAGTCCGAGGGCTGGCCGCTTACAGGTTCCCAGAGGCCCAGCGCCCGTATCTCGTCATCTTCGAAGCCCAGCGCACGCAGTGCGGGCAGGTCGTCGCGCTCCATCGGTGTTCCATTCGCTGTCGTCGGTCCGCTTCACGACGCGGTAAGGGAGTCGGTGACCCGTAGGGGCGTTTCCCCAGGTCAGAAGCGGTATGGCAGCGTTGGTCCAAGGGTGCCCCTGGTGCTACATCGGCAAGGTCCGGTTCGCCAAGGGACTGGCCGGGTTCGCGCACCGCGACGAGGTCGAGGTCGTCTTCCGCTCCTTCGAGCTCGACCCGAACGGCCCCAAGGGCGTGACCACCCCCGTCCTGGAGATGCTCGCCCGCAAGTACGGCCGCACCCTCGACGAGGCGCGCGCCATGGAGGAGCACGTCGCCGCCGGCGCCCGGGCCGGGGGCCTGGAGTACCGCACCGACGGCCGCGACCACGGCAACACCTTCGACATCCACCGCCTGCTGCACCTGGCCGCCGCCCGCGGCCGCCAGGAAGAGCTGCTCGACCTCGCCTTCCGCGCCAACTTCGCCGAGGAACGGTCCGTCTTCGACGCCGAGGTGCTGCTCGCCCTCGCCGTGGAGGCCGGGCTGGACGAGACCGAGGCCCGCGCGGTCCTCGCCGACGACTCCGCCTACGCCGCCGAGGTCCGCGCCGACGAGCGGGAGGCGGCCGAACTGGGCGCCAACGCCGTACCGTTCTTCGTCCTCGACCGCCGCTACGGCATCTCCGGCGGCCAGCCCGCGGAGGTGTTCACCCGGGCGCTGGAGCAGGCCTGGGCCGGCCGCGAGAGCGTGGAGACGGCTCCCGACGCCGAGGCCTGCGAGCCCGACGGCGCCTGCGCCGTCCCGCAGGGCTGACCCGCCGATCCCGCTCCGGGGCGCCCGCGTACCTCCGCACCGGGCGCCCCGCCGCACCACCCGCGGGGCCCGGGGCCGCTCCGCGCGCTCGCCCGGCGGCCCGGCCGTAGGCTGGACGTACACGCGCACGGCGCGGGCCCCGGCCTGCTCGCCGGGGGACCTCCCAGCGGTGGCTGGGGGCGCGTCAGCTCGCTTCGGTTTCAACCAACTCGGGGACCCGACTCCTTTGCGGAAGGAGACCCCGATGCCCGCCAAGAAGCGTTCGTCCGCCACGCCCCGTGCCGCCACGTCGGCGGACGGGCAGGACAAGGTCATCCGCCTCGCCAAGCAGTACATCCGTACCCACGGCTCCGCCTACCTCAAGGACCCGAACATCTCCTCGATCGGCATCGGCTACAAGGAGACCGGGAAGGGGAAGCGGACCAAGGAACTCACCCTCCAGTTCACGGTCGACACGAAGGTGCGGCCCGAGGGGATGAGGGCGCTGGGCACCACGGAGATACCCCAGGCCATCGACATCGGCGACGGCCTCGTGCTGCACACCGACGTGATCGAACGCAGCTACCAGCCCCACTTCCTCGTCGTCGCCGAGGCCCAGACACCGGAACGGCAGAAGCGCGTCGACCCGGTCCGTCCGGGAGTGAGCGTCGGGAGCGTCCGTCTGCACGCCGGCACCCTCGGATGCATCGTCTTCGACAAGAACGACGGAGCCACCTGCCTGCTGAGCAACTGGCACGTCCTGAACGGCCGGGAGGGGCAGGCGGGCGACGACGTCGTCCAGCCGGGCACGGACGACGACAGCCGCTTCGCCGCGAACCGCCTCGGCGGCCTGCGACGCGCCCACCTCGGCACGGTCGGCGACTGCGCCGTGTCCACGATCACCGACCGCGGAGTCGAGACCGACATCCTCGGCCTCGGGGTCACACCGAAGCAGCTGGGCGAGCCGCACATCGGCGACAAGGTCGTCAAGTCCGGGCGGACCACCGGCGTCACGCACGGGATCGTGACCCGTCCCTTCGTCAAGGTCCGCGTCCCCTACGGGCCGCCGGTCGGGACGAAGGAGATCGAGTGCTTCGAGATCGGCCCCGACCCCCGCCACCCGCCGGCCGGCGGTGAGATCAGCACCTTCGGCGACTCGGGTTCGGCCTGGATGTTCAAGACGCGTTCGGGCAGGCCCTCGGACGTACTGGCCGGCCTGCACTTCGGCGGGGAGGACGAATCCGACCCCGTGGACCGGGCGCTCGCCTGCTTCCCCCGTGCGGTGTTCGAGCAGCTGAAGGTCACCCTGGAGGCGCCGTCCACCGCCTCGCCGGAGTCCCTGACCGGCTACGACCCGGGCTTCCTCGCCGTACCGGTCGCCGCGCCGTCGCTCAACCCGTCGATCAAGGACACCGCGGTACTGCTCGACGGCTCCGAGGTGATCCCGTACACCCACTTCTCGCTGGCGCTGAGCAAGCCGCGGCGCTTCGCGATCTGGGTGGCCTGGAACATAGACGGCGGCGCCCTGAAGGCACTCGACCGTCCGAGGAACTTCTTCAAGGACCCGCGCCTGCCGGCCGGGGTGCAGGTCGACAACGACCTCTACAAGGACAGGAACCAGAAGGTCAACCGCCTCGACCGGGGCCACATAGCGCGCCGCGCGGACCTCTGCTGGGGCCCGCTGCCCGAGGCGCGGCGGGCCAACAAGGACTCCTTCTTCTACACCAACATCGCCCCGCAGATGGACGACTTCAACCAGAGCAAGCGCGGCGGCATCTGGGGAAGGCTGGAGGACGCGGTGTTCGAGGACGTCGAGGTCGACGACCTCAAGGTCAGCGTGTTCGGCGGCCCCGTCTTCCAGGAGGACGACCGGGAGTTCCGCGGCGTGCGGCTCCCGCGCGCGTTCTGGAAGGTCATCGCCTACTCCGAACACGGCACGTTCAAGGCCAAGGCGTTCCTGCTGGCTCAGGACATAGTCCTGCCGGAAGCCCTGGAACTGGACGAGTTCCGGGTGTTCCAGGTCAAGGTCACGGAGGTCCAGAAGCACGCCCACATCCGCTTCCCCGCCGTGATGACGGACGCGGACACCCTGGTGGTACCGGAGTCCCTGGAGGAACGGGCCCCGCTGGAAAGCCAGGCCGACATCGACTGGAGCTGAGCCGGACGAGCCGCCCGGAACCACGGGCCCCCGGAACCACGAGCCCCCGGAACCACGAGCCGCCCGGAGCGGCCCGCGCCCGGACCGGGCCGCCGCGGCGCAGCGTGCCCCGGCGGCCCGGCCCGCGGCGGTCCTACGCCCAGGCCGCCGAAGCCGCCGCCAGCGCCGGCGCCGGATCGGCGTCGAGGGCACGAGCCAGTGCCCCCAGCGCCACCCCGACCGCCTCCGGCGAAGCCGCCGGGCCGTAGTGGTTGACCCGGACCATCTCCCCGGCCAGCGCCCCGCCGCCCGCCGCGAGCGCCGCCCGCGGATCCGCCGCCAGCGCCTTCGCCACCACCAGCGAAGCCTCCGGGGCCCGCAGCGTCGTCGCCACCGGAGCGGCCTGCGCCGCATCCCCGACCCAGGGCGCCAGGCCGAGTTCCGCCGCGCCCGCCCGCGTGGCCCGGGCGGCGGCCGCGTGCCGGGCGAGCACACCCTCCAGGCCCTCGGCCGAGATCCGGTCCAGGCAGGCCTCCAGCGCCAGCATCTCCAGCTGCGCCGGCGCGTGGAGCAGCGCCTTGCGGCCGCCGTCGATCCAGCGTTCCTTCCAGTCCAGCAGCGACAGGTACGAGCGGCGCGGCGCCGCCGGGTTGGCCGCGAACCGCTCCCAGGCGCGCTCGCTCACCGACACCGCCGAAACCCCCGCGGGACCGCCCATCGCCTTCTGCGCGCCGATCACGCACAGGTCCACGCCCCACGCGTCCGGCAGCAGCGGCTCGGCACCCACCGACGCCACGGCGTCCAGCATGAACAGCGCCCCGTGGGCCCGTACCGCCTCGCCGATCTCCGCCACCGGGTTGGTGTTGCCGGTGGCCGCCTCGGCGTGCACCAGGGAGACGAAGTCGATCTCCGGACGGGCGGCCAGGGCCTCGGCGACCTGCTCCCCGGTGACGGCCGTGTCGAACGGCACCGCCAGGTCCACCACCTCCGCCCCCGCGTCACGCAGCCAGTTGCCGAAGGTGGTCCCGTACGGGCCGGTCACGACGTTCAGCGCGGTCGAACCCGGCCGCGCCCCCGAGCGGATGCAGCCCTCCAGCGGCAGCAGCGCCTCGCCCTGGGTGATCACCACGTCGTGCCGGGTGTCCAGCAGCCGCGCCACCCCCCGCTCGATCGACGCGAAGTGCTCGGCGGTCAGCGGCGGGAGGTCCAGCAGGGGGTGGGTCACGAGGTGCTCTCTTCGTCCGGGGTTACCGGCCGAGCCTACCCAGGCCGCACGTACAGTGCGGACATGAGTGATCACAACGGTGTGCTCCATGTGAAGGGGCGCGTGCTCGTCGGGCCCCACGAGGTGCGCGACGAACTGTGGGTCGTCGGCGGACGGATCTCCTACGAGCGGCCGACCGCCGCCCGCGAGGTCACCACGGTCACCGGCTGGGCCCTGCCAGGCCTGGTCGACGCCCACTGCCACGTGGGCCTCGACGCCCACGGCCCGGTCGACGCGGCGACCGCCGAACAGCAGGCACTCACCGACCGGGACGCCGGCACCCTCCTCATCCGCGACGCCGGATCCCCCTCCGACACCCGCTGGATCGACGACCGCGAGGACCTCCCGAAGATCATCCGGGCGGGCCGGCACATCGCCCGCACCCGGCGCTACATCCGCAACTACGCACACGAGATCGAACCGCCGCAGCTCGTCGAGTACGTCGCCCGCGAAGCGCGGCGCGGCGACGGCTGGGTCAAGCTCGTCGGCGACTGGATCGACCGGGACGCCGGCGACCTGACGGCCTGCTGGCCGCGCGCCGAGGTCGAGGCCGCCATCGCCGAGGCGCACCGGCTGGGCGCCCGGGTCACCGCGCACTGCTTCGCGGAGGATTCGCTGCGGGACCTCGTCGAGGCGGGCATCGACTGCGTCGAGCACGCCACCGGGCTCACCGAGGACACCATCCCGCTGTTCGCGGAGCGCGGCGTGGCGATCGTGCCGACCCTGGTGAACATCGCGACCTTCCCGAAGCTGGCGGCGGGCGGCGAGGCCAGGTTCCCCCGCTGGTCGGCGCACATGCGGCGGCTCCACGAGCGGCGGTACGACACCGTCAGGGCGGCCTGGGACGCGGGCATCCCGGTGTACGTCGGCACGGACGCGGGGGGTTCCCTGCCGCACGGCCTGGTCGCCGCCGAGGTCGAGGAGCTCGTGAAGGCCGGCATCCCGCCCCTGGACGCCCTCTCGGCGACGGCCTGGTCGGCCCGCGCATGGCTCGGCCGCCCGGGCCTGACCGAAGGCGCCCCGGCCGACCTCGTCGTCTACGCCACCGACCCGCGTGCCGACGTACGGGCCCTGGCGCAGCCGGAGCGGGTGGTCGTGAACGGCGTGGTCCGCGGCTGAAGGGTGTGCCGGAAGGGACTCCTGGGTCAGGCGGTGCGCAGAAAATCGAATACGTGCGTGGAAACCACCCTTTGGAGTGAACTCACCTCAGGTTGCTGACCGTTCACTCTCCGTGCGTAAGGATTTCGAACGTCGAAGCCGTCGGCGTGCGCGATGTCCCCCATTGGCGCCGCGACGGCACCCATCTCCCTGGGGGTTCCACCACTTTGAACAGCAACACCTTCCGCATGCCCGCGGCCGTTCTGATCGCCACGGGAGCGGTGGCCCTGCTCGCCGCGCCGCCCGCCCTCGCCACGGGCGGCGGCACGGGGAGCGAGGGCACCTCCGGCGCCGCCGTCCTGCGGACCGGACTGGACGTGGGCCTGCTCAACAAGGCCGTGCACGTCCCGCTGAAGGCCAGTCTCAACGAGGTCACCGCACCCGCGAGCGCCGACAAGACGGCCCTCACCGTCACCCTCGA
This sequence comes from Streptomyces sp. NPDC043896, assembly GCF_056435605.1. Lineage (NCBI taxonomy): Bacteria > Bacillati > Actinomycetota > Actinomycetes > Kitasatosporales > Streptomycetaceae > Streptomyces > Streptomyces sp. NPDC043896. The sequence continues at coordinate 76,511 of NZ_JBWKEE010000025.1, read as the reverse complement.
CGGCGTCGAACAGGGGCAGCCGGTCAGGGTCCTGAAGGCGGACGTCGCCACCGCCAAGGCGACCGCCGACAAGAAGACCGCCCAGGCCGAGTCCCACCTCGCCCGCGCCAGGGTGCACGTCCCCGGGCTGCCCGCGCTCTCCCTCATCGAGGTGGAGAAGGTCACTTCCAAGGCCGTCTGTGAGGCGGGCAAGAAGCCGGTCGCCACCTCGAACGTCCTCGGCACCGTCACCGCCCTCGGCAAGAAGGTCACCCTCACCGCCGGCGGCCCCGCCACCAAGGTCGAGGTCCCCGGCGTCGGCCTCGTCTCCATGGAGCTCTCCGGCACGCAGACCACCTCCACCACCGCCGCGGCGGCCGCGCTGCGCCTGAAGGTGGCGGTCAACCCGCTGAACCTGAACGTGGCCCAGGTCGACGGCGAGGTCGTCCTCGCCGAGGCCCACTGCGAGTCCCCCAAGGGGCCCGCGCCGGCGGCGAGCCCCGCCGTCGCGAAGCCGGAGAGCAAGCCGGAAACCAAGCCGGAGGTCAAGCCGGGATCGAAGCCGGAGGTCAAGCCCGACACCAAGCCGCAGACCACCGCGACGCAGGCCAACCTCGCCGAGACCGGAGCCGGTTCGGTCACCCCGTTCGTCGCCGGCGGCGCCCTCCTCCTGCTGGGCATCGGCGCGGGCGCGCTCGTCGTGACGCGGCGCGGCAGGACCCGGTAGTCCTCAGCGGGAGGCGTGCTCCAGCCCCTGGCCGACGGCGCCGCGCGAGGTGACGGCCGCCGTGATCTCCTTGTCGACCCGGGCGTAGTCCGGACGGTCCGTCGCGCAAGAGGTGCACACCACCCGGAACGGAGGCTTCATGTCGGAGTACTGCGTGAGGTACTCCGCCTTCACCACCTCCCAGCGGCCGTTCTGCTTGGCCGACGGGGCGAAGGTGAACCGGGGGATCGAGGACATGTTGCCCCGCGCCTTCTCCGGCTCGTAGAAACTCGCGACCTGGTCGCCCATGCCGAAGACCACCCAGGTGCCGTTGATCTTCTCGTAGGGCTGCGGCACGTGGTTGTGCGTACCGAGGACCAGATCGATGTCGGGGAGCCCGTCCGCCCCGCGCGAGGCGGTCAGCGCCTGCGCGAGGTCCTTCTGCTGCTGGTCGGGCGCCGTCTGCCACTCGGTGCCCCAGTGGATGCTGAGGACGACGACGTTCGCGCCGGCCGCCCGGGCCGCGCGGGCGTCGGCGATGATCCGGTTGTGGTCGATCAGGTTCACGGCCCAGGGCTTGCCCGCCGGGAGGGGAATGCCGTTCGTCCCGTACGTGTAGTCCAACTGGGCGACCTTCGCGCCGCCGGCCGAGAGCACGGCCGGGGCCTTGGCCTCGTCGGCGCTGCGCGCCGAGCCGACGTGCTTGATGCCGACCCGGTCGAGGTGGTCGAGGGTGCGGGTGAGACCGTCGTAGCCGTCGTCGAGGGTGTGGTTCGAAGCGGTGGAACAGCTGTCGTACCCGGCGTCCTTGAGGGCGTCGGCCAGTTGGTGCGGGGCCTTGAAGGCCGGGTATCCGGTGTAGGGGCCGCCGGGCCGGCCGTACGGTATCTCGTGGTGGCATATCGCCAGGTCGGCGGCGGACACGATGGGCTTGACGCCCGCGAGTATCTTCCGGAAGTCGTACTCGCCGGCCTTGCCGCCGGCGTCGTCCGCCGCCCGCTGGATGATCGAGGGGTACGGGATGATGTCTCCGGTCGCCACCAGCGTGAACGGCGTCCCGGCCGGCGCGTCCTTCGCCGTCCCGGGCTTGCCCTGGAGCCGCTGCTCCGTGGCGGCGCCCCCGTCACCCAGGAGCCGGGGCGCGGCGTAGACGCCCCCACCCACCACCGCCAGGCCGAGGATCCCGACCCCTATCCGCGCCGCGACCTTCATGTACCGTCCCCCGTCCGTGGTTCGTCCCGCCCATGCTAGGGCCTGTCGTCGAACTGCCGTCGTCGCCGCGGGGCAGACGGAAGTTTGACGACAGGCCCTAGGCGGGCGTCGGGGAGCTCGCGGTACGGGCCGGCCATCCACCCCTCGCGGGGCGGGGCGGTGTCTGCCCACCCGCCCCGCCGCTAGCGCGCGGTCAGGGCCAGGGCGTGGTCCAGGGCCTGGAGGAGCCTGCCCGTCGTCGCCCTGTCGCGGACCGCCAGGCGGAGCCAGTCGGCGTCCAGGCCCGGGAAGGTGTCGCCCCGGCGCACCGCGAAGCCCAGCGCGCGCAGGCGGGTGCGGACTTCCGCCGCGCCCGGGACGCGGATCAGGACGAACGGGCCCTCGGCCGTCCCCGACACCGTGACCTCCTCGAACTCCTCCAGCCCCGCCAGCAGGTGCTCCCGGTCCACCGCGATCCGGCGGGCCGCCGCCTCCGCCTCCGCCAGCGCCTCCGGGGCCACGCACGCCTCCGCCGCCACCAGGGCCGGCGTCGACACCGGCCACAGCGGCTGCGCGGCGGCGAGCTTCGCGATGACCTCCGGTTCGGCCAGGACGTAGCCGATCCGCAGCCCCGCCAGCCCCCACGTCTTCGTCAGGCTCCGGAGCACCACCAGACCCGGCACGTCCATCCGCCCCGCCAGCGCCTCGCGTTCACCCGGGACGGCGTCCATGAACGCCTCGTCCACCACCAGGACCCGGCCCGGCCGGGCCAGCGCGGCCAGGGTCGCCGCCGGGTGCAGGACCGACGTCGGGTTGGTGGGGTTGCCCACCACCACAAGGTCGGCCTCCTCCGGTACCGCGGCGGGGTCCAGCCGGAAGCCGTCCTCGGCGCGCAGCAGCACCCGCTCCACCCGGTGCCCGGCGTCGCGCAGCGCCGCCTCCGGCTCGGTGAACTGGGGGTGCACCACGACCGGCCGTTCGGCCCCCAGAGCCCGCGCGATCAGTACGAACGCCTCCGCCGCCCCCGCCGTCAGCAGCACCCGTTCGACCGGCAGTCCGTGCCGGGCCGCCACCGCCGCCCGCGCCGCCCGCCCGTCCGGGTAGGCCGCGAGGTCCCCGAGGCAGGACGCGATCCGCTCCTTGAGCCACCGAGGCGGCGTGTCCGACCGCACGTTCACCGCGAGGTCGACCAGCGCCCCGCCGGCGTCCGCGACCTCGGCGTCCCCGTGGTGGCGCAGGTCGTGCTCCTCGACGGTGGCCACCGCGCAGGTCGCCGCCACCGACCGGCGCTTCGGCACGAGGAGTTCCCCGCCGCCCGCCAGCGCCGCCGCCTCCGCCACCGAGGAGGTGCCGGAGGCGCTGCGCACCGCGGTCGACGGGTGAGGTACGGGGATCCGCGCGAGTTCCTCCGCCGGGTAGCCGACCAACGGCACGCCGAAACGTTCCGCCGCCCCCGCGATGCCCGGCTCCCGGGTCTTCGCTTCCACCGTGGCCAGCGCCGTCACCGCCCCGGTGGCCAGCCCGGCCCCCCGCAGCGTCTCCTCGACCAGCGCGCAGACCTCCTCGACGGAGACCCCCGCGCGCCCGCCGACCCCGACCACCAGCCGCGTCACGTACTCGCCCACCGGGATCCCTCCTCCGTCCTTCGTCCGTCGATACTCGTCAACACGGTGTCGTCCGCCGCCCGCGCGCGGAAGTGCGCGCGCGGCCGCCAGTCGGTATTCAGGGGCACATGGCGGTGATCGTGGCTCTGGGCGCGTTCCTCATGACGCTGGCGGGCGGCTGGACGGCGCAACGCGTCACGGACCGCCGCCACCTGGTGCTCGGCCTGGCCGGCGGGCTGATGCTCGGCGTGGTGGGCCTCGACCTGCTGCCGGAGGCGATGGACGCGGCCGGCACCGAGGTGTTCGGCGTCCCGCTGGCCCTGCTCCTGTTCGTGGGAGGCTTCCTCGTCGCCCACGTGGTCGAGCGCCTGCTCGCCGTACGCCAGGCCGCTCACGGCGCCGGGAACAACGGCGGCCACGGCCCCGGCGGCGGCCGCGTCCCGCAGGTCGGCCTCACCGCGGCCGCCGCGATGGTCGGCCACAGCGTCGCCGACGGAGTGGCCCTCGGGGCGGCCTTCCAGGTCGGCGGGGGCATGGGCGTGGCCGTGGCCCTGGCCGTCATCACCCACGACTTCGCCGACGGGTTCAACACGTACACGCTCACCCGCCTGTACGGGAACGCCCGCCGCAAGGCCCTGCTGATGCTCTTCGCCGACGCCGTGGCCCCCGTCGTGGGCGCGGCGTCGACCCTGCTCTTCACCCTTCCGGAGGAACCCCTCGGGGCGTACCTCGGATTCTTCGGCGGCGCCCTGCTGTACCTGGCGGCCGCCGAGATCCTCCCCGAGGCGCACCACGAGCACCCCGCCCTGTCGACGCTGATGTGCACGGTGGGCGGGGTGGCCGGGATCTGGCTCGTGGTGGGCCTCGCGGACTGACCCGCGGCCCTGGCGCGGTCTCACCGGTGGGCTGCCGCGGCTTCCGCGAAGCGACGGGCCACCGAGGGCTGCGCCGCCCAGTGGGTGTGCAGGTAACTGGCGTGCACGCCCTGTCGTACGAAGCCCTCGACGCGGCGTTCCGGATGCGTGAACCCCCACGCCGGCGCGGATCCGGCGCCGGGCTCGATCACCGTCCGGTGGAACTCGTGCCCGCGCAGCCGGGTTCCGGCGGCGGCCAGGCTGCTGTCCGACACCGCCACCGCCTCCCGGTAGCCGAGCGTGAGCCGCTCCGACATCCGGGCGTCGGCGTCGAGCACCCCGCACATCGGCTTTCCGTCGAGGGAGCGCGCCAGGTACAGCAGCCCGGCGCACTCGGCGGCGACCGGCCCTCCGGACGCCGCGAAGTCCACGACGGCCTTGCGGAGCGGCTCGTTCGCCGACAGCTCGGGGGCGTACACCTCGGGGAAGCCGCCGCCTATCACCAGTCCGGCGGTGCCCTCGGGAAGGGCCTCGTCCCGCAGCGGGTCGAAGGCGACCACGTCGGCGCCCGCGGCCGTCAGCAGCTCCGCGTGCTCGGCGTACGAGAACGTGAACGCGGCCCCGCCCGCGACGGCGACGACGGGGCGCGGCCCCGCGGCGGCCGGGACGGCGGGGACGGCCGGGAGGGCGGAGGCGGCGGGGACCGCGGCGACGGCCTCCTGCGGCGACCACGCCGCGCAGTCCAGCGGGGGCGCCGTACGGGCCAGCGCCATCAGCGCGTCCAGGTCGCAGCCGGCCCGCACCTGCTCGGCCAGCGCCGCCACCGCGGCGACGGCGTCGGCCCGCCGCTCGGCCACCGGGACCAGGCCCAGGTGCCGGGACGGCGTCGCCACCTGCGGGGCCCGCCGCATGACACCGAGGACCGGCATCCCGGCCTCCTCCAGCGCCTCCCGCAGCATGGCCTCGTGCCGGTCGGAGCCCACCTTGTTGAGGATCACCCCGCCGAGCCGCACCTGCGGGTCGAACGAGGCGAAGCCGTGCACCAGCGCCGCCACCGAGCGGGACTGAGAGGAGGCGTCCACCACCAGTACCACCGGCGCCCGCAGCAGCTTCGCCACCTGCGCCGTCGACGCCAGCTCGCCCCGCCCCGCGGCCCCGTCGTACAGCCCCATCACACCCTCGACCACGGCCAGGTCGCACCCGGCGGAGCCGTGCGCGAACAGCGGCCCGACCAGCTCGGGCCCGCACATGAAGGCGTCCAGGTTGCGGCCCGGCCGGCCGGTGGCCAGCGCGTGGTAGCCGGGGTCGATGTAGTCGGGCCCGGCCTTGTGCGGGGACACGGCCAGGCCGCGCTCCGCGAAGGCCGCCATCAGGCCCGTCGCCACGGTGGTCTTGCCGCTGCCGGAGGACGGCGCGGCGATGACCAGCCGTGGCACGTTCACGGACGTCACCACTCGATGCCCTTCTGGCCCTTCTGGCCGGCGTCCATGGGGTGCTTGACCTTGGTCATCTCGGTGACCAGGTCCGCGAACTCCATCAGCTTCTCCGGGGCGTTGCGGCCCGTGATGACCACGTGCTGGGTGCCGGGGCGGTTCCGCAGCACCTCGATCACCTCGTCCACGTCGATCCAGCCCCAGTGCATCGGGTACGCGAACTCGTCGAGCACGTACAGCTTGTGCGTCTCGGCGGCCAGGTCGCGCTTGACCTGCTCCCAGCCCTCCTTGGCCGCCTGCTCGTTGTCGAGCTGCGCGTCCCGCTGGACCCAGGACCAGCCCTCGCCCATCTTGTGCCAGACGACGGAGCCTCCCTCGCCGGAGGCGCCCAGCACCTTGAGGGCGTTCTCCTCGCCGACCTTCCACTTCGCGGACTTGACGAACTGGAACACCCCGATCGGCCAGCCCTGGTTCCAGGCGCGCAGTGCCAGACCGAACGCGGCCGTCGACTTGCCCTTGCCCGGCCCGGTGTGGACGAAGACGAGCGGGCGGTTGCGGCGCTGACGCGTCGTGAGTCCGTCGTCCGGAACGACGGTCGGCTGTCCCTGCGGCATTACGCGGCCCTCCTGGAGGTTTCGTGGGTCACTGACGTACGTACGTTCTTCACGAGCCCGGCCAGCGAGTCGGCCCGCAGCCCGTCCAGGGTCACGGCGGGCCCGCCCAGGTCGGCGGCGAGCATCCCCGCCAGGCCCAGCCGGACCGGCCCCGACTCGCAGTCCACGACCACCGAGGCGATCCCCTCGGCGGCCAGCAGCCGGGCGCTGCGCCCCGACAGCTCGCGCGGGTCACCGCCGACGGACCCGGCCGAGGTGGCCCGCCCGTCGGTGACGACCACCAGCAGCGGGCGCCGCGAGGGGTCCCGCAGCCGCTCGATCCGCAGTACCTCGTGAGCCTTGAGCAGGCCCGGGCCGAGGGGGGTGCGGCCGCCGGTCGGCAGCTTCCCCAGCCGGGCGGCGGCCGCGTCCACCGACGAGGTGGGCGGCAGCGCCAGTTCGGCGCCGGCCCCGCGGAAGGTGATCAGGCCGACCTTGTCCCGGCGCTGGTAGGCGTCCAGCAGCAGCGACAGCACCGCGCCCTTGACGGCGCTCATCCGCTGCCGGGCCGCCATCGAGCCCGACGCGTCGACGCAGAACAGCACGAGGTTGCCCTCGCGGCCCTCCCGGGTGGCCTGCCGGAGGTCGTCCCTGCGCACCACGAGGCCGCGTCCGGTACGCCCGCGCGCCTTCTGGTGCGGGGCGGCGGCGTGCACGGTGGCCGCCAGGTGCAGCTTCGTCAGCTGCCCCCGGGGGCGCTGGGCGCCGGTGGTGCGGCCGTGCGCGGTGCGGGCGCGCGAGCGCCGCCCGGCCGCGCCCTCGCCGAGGCCGGGCACGCTCAGCATCTTGGTGCGGAACGGCTCGGACGCGCCCACGGCGGCCTGCTCGGATCCGCCGGCCCCGCCCTGCTGCGGGGCGGAGGGCTGCGGCTCGGGGGACTCCTGCGGAACCTCCTGCGGGGTGTCGGGCGCATGCCCGGTCTCGGGCCCGCCGCCCTGCGGGGGCACCCCGCCGCCCCCGTCGGGGCCGCCGTCACCGTCGCCGTCACCGTCGCCGTCGCCGTCGCCGGGGCCCTCGGGCTCCGGGTCGGGCTCGGGCTCGGGGTCCTCGTCGGGAAAGCCGTCCAGGATCTCGTCGAGCTTGTCCTCGTCCAGGCCGGGCGCGTCGAAGGGGTTGCGCCGGCGCCTGTGGGGGAGGGCCAGCAGGGCGGCCTGGCGGACGTCCTCCTTGAGCACGGAGGTCCGCCCGGCCCACGCCGCCAGCGCGGTCGCGGTACGGGCCATCACGATGTCGGCGCGCATGCCGTCGACCTCGAACCCGGCGCAGGTCGCGGCGATCCGGAGCAGCGCGGTGTCACCGAGCACCACCTGTGGCAGCAGCGCCCGCGCGGCCACGACCCGCGCCCGCACCTCGCTCTCGTCCCCGGCCCAGCGGTGCGCGAAGCCCGCGGGGTCGTCCTCGTACGCGAGCCGGCGGCGCACCACCTCGACGCGCTGCCCGGGCTCCCGGGAGGCCGCGACCTCGACGGTCAGCCCGAACCGGTCCAGCAGCTGCGGCCGCAGCTCGCCCTCCTCGGGGTTCATCGTCCCGACGAGCAGGAAGCGGGCGGCGTGGCGTACGGAGACACCCTCGCGCTCCACGTAGGAGGCGCCCATCGCGGCGGCGTCGAGGAGAACGTCCACCAAGTGGTCGTGGAGGAGGTTCACTTCGTCGACGTACAGGATTCCGCGGTGCGCGTCCGCCAGGAGGCCCGGTTCGAAGGCCTTCACACCTTCCGCGAGGGCCCGCTCGATATCGAGGGCGCCGACGAGGCGGTCCTCGGAGGCGCCGACGGGCAGCTCGACCATGCGAGCGGGGCGGTCGGTGCCGGGGCCCGGCTCGTGCGGGCCGTCCGGGCAGGCCGGGTCGGGCGCGGCGGGCGCGCACGAGAACCGGCAGCCGGGCACGACGTCGACGTGGGGGAGCAGCGCGGACAGCGCGCGCACGGCGGTGGACTTGGCGGTCCCCTTCTCACCGCGCACCAGCACGCCGCCGACCGCGGGGCTCACGGCGTTGAGCAGGAGCGCCAGCCGCAGGTCGGTCTGGCCGACGACTGCGGTGAACGGGTAGGGCGTGCTCATGCGGTTGCCCCTCCTTCGTGTGTATGGGTCTGCGTGCGCGGGTTGTCGCGGGTGGGCTGCGGAACGGAGCCGGGGGCGCGGGTGCCGCTGCGCGGGCTGCTTCCCGCCCCGCCCTCCGCCCGTTCCCCGGGGCGCTGCCCCGGACCCCGCTCCTCCGGGGGCTCCGCCCCCGGAGGAGCGGACCTCGGACGCCGGCGGGGCTGAAGATCCAGCCCGTCCGGGGCAGGGGAACAGCCCCGCGGGGCCCGGGCCGTCACGGGGCGCCCGGGGGGAGGAACGGGAGGCCCGACGGGGCGCCGCCCTCGATCAGCCGGAGCAGCGCGGCGGTGTCGGCGTGCTCCTCGATCAGGTCCCCCAGCAGGTCCAGCTGCTCCTCCCGCAGCGCGCCGAACGACGTGTCGGGCGCCGGCACGAAGCGGCGGCCCGCGGCGGCGGCCACCTCCCGGAGGAACGCCCGGCGGAAGCCGTCCGACTCCAGCGAGCCGTGCCAGTGGGTGCCCCACACCGACCCGACCCGGCAGCCGTCGAGGAAGGGCTCCCCGCCCAGTACCTCGGCCACCCCGTGGTGGATCTCGTAGCCGGTGACCTCCTCGCCCAGTGCCCGGCCCTCCGGCCGGGCCAGGGTCTTCTCGACGGCGAAGCGCACGCGCACCGGCAGCAGCCCCAGCCCCGCCACCGAGCCCGCCTTGGACTCGACCTCGTCCTCGATGTGCTCGCCCAGGGCCTGGAAGCCGCCGCAGATGCCCAGGACCGGGCGCCCCTCGGCGGCCCGCCGGGCCAGCGCGTCGGCGAGACCCCGCTCCCGCAGCCACTCCAGCGCCTTCACCGTGCCGCGCGTGCCCGGTACGACGGCCAGGTCGGCGTCGGCCAGTTCCTCGGCCCGGTCCACGAACCGCACGACCACGCCCGGTTCCGCGGCCAGCGCGTCGACGTCGGTGAAGTTCGACATCAGCGGCACCGCGCACACCGCGACCCGCAGCACGTCCTCGCCGACGGGCGGGGCGACCACGGACTCGCGTACCGCGCCCCGCAGGGACACCCGCAGGCCGTCCTCCTCGTCGATGCCCAGCCCGTGCCGGAAGGGCAGCACCCCGTACGTGGCCCGGCCCGTCAGGCCGCGCAGCATCTCCATGCCGGGTTCCAGCAGGGACACGTCACCGCGGAACTTGTTGACCACGTACCCGGCGATCAGCGACTGGTCCTCGGGAGACAGCAGGGCCGTCGTCCCGAAGAAGGAGGCGAAGACCCCGCCCCGGTCGATGTCGCCGACCACGACCACCGGGAACCGCGCGGCCCGCGCGATCCCCATGTTCACGATGTCGGTCCGGCGCAGGTTGATCTCGGCCGGACTGCCGGCCCCTTCGCAGATCACGGCGTCATACGTGCCCCGTAGCTGTTCGAGGCAGTCCGTGACGATGCCGAGGAGCTGCTCCTGCCGGCCGCCGTGGTAGCCGCGGGCGCTCATCTCGCCCACCGGCTTGCCCAGCAGCACCACCTGGCTGCTGCGGTCGCTGCCCGGCTTGAGCAGGACGGGGTTCATCAGCGCGGTCGGCTCGACCCGCGCAGCCTGGGCCTGCATGGCCTGGGCGCGGCCGATCTCGGCGCCCTCCCGCGTCACGAACGAGTTCAGCGACATGTTCTGGGCCTTGAACGGGGCGACCTTCACGCCCTGCCGGGCCAGCCAGCGGCAGATGCCCGCCGTGACCACGCTCTTGCCCGCGTCCGACGTCGTACCGGCGACCAGCAGTCCGCCGCCGCGCCCCGTCCCGCTCATGCCCGTCCCCTTCTCGTCATCGCCACGGCGGAGCGCACGGCCACGCAGGCACCCAGGGCCAGCCACGTCACCCGGCGCGAGAGCCGTACCGCTCGTTCGATGTCGGCGACCTCCACGGGCCGCCCGGTGGCGCCGTTCAGTACGGCACGGTGCTCGACCCGGCCCCCGTAGGACAGGGTTCCGCCCAGCCGGACGCCGAGCGCCCCGGCGAAGGAGGCCTCGACCGGTCCGGCGTTGGGGCTGGGGTGGGCGGCGGCGTCCGCGCGCCAGGCCCGTACGGCTCCCCGCCGGTCGGGACCGGCCGCGACGGCCGCGAGCGCGGTCAGCCGGGCGCCGGGCCAGCCGGCCAGGTCGTCGAGGCGGGCGGAGGCCCAGCCGTAACGGAGGTAGCGGGGCGACTTGTGGCCCACCATCGCGTCCAGGGTGTTCACGGCGCGGAACGCCAGCAGCCCGGGGACCCCGGCGACGGCGCCCCACACCAGGGCCCCGACCACGGCGTCGGAGGTGTTCTCGGCGACGGACTCGACGACGGCCCGGGCCATCTGCTGCTCGTCCAGCGCCTGGGGGTCGCGCCCGCACAGGTGCGGGAGCCGCTCCCGGGCGACCTCCGCGTCCCCGGCGGCGAGCGCCCCGCCGATGGCGCGGGCCTCCCGGCCGAGGGACGTGCCGCCGACCACGGCCCAGGTGGCCGCGGCGGTCAGGGCGATACGGGCGGCCGCGGGCCGGGAGCGCACGGCGCGTGCGCCCAGCGCGCCGGCGGCGGCGGCGCCGCCGGCGCAGATGACGGTGTGCAGGAGGCCGCGGGCGCGGTCGTCGCGCCACAGGGCGCCCTCGACTGCGGCGGCGGCTCGTCCGAAGGCGGCCACGGGGTGCCCCCGGCGCGGATCCCCGAGGATCCGGTCGCCGATCAGCCCCGCCGTGACGCCGTACGCGAAGACGCGGTCGGCACGCATGGTGGCAGGTATGTCCTCACTCAGGGTCCGCGCCCTGGTTCGACGTGTCCGGCGGCGAGAGTTCCTGGCTCCCGGGGCGCACGCGCCGCGTGCGCTCCCCGGTGACAGTGGCGGGACCGCGCCGGAATCGCACCGGACTTCCTCTCCATGCCGCCGTATTGGCTCGGGCAGTCCACCACGCCCCGCGAACGCCCGTCAACTTGCCGTTGACCTGGTGGGACGGACGGCGGAGAAGGGGCCCGGGTACGCGAAAGCCCCCTCCGGGGAATCCCGGAGGGAGCTTTCGTACGCGGTGGGGCGGTGTCAGCTGACGATCAGGTAGATCCCGTACGCCACGGCCGCCGCGCAGAGCGCGAAGCAGGCGTAGGCGCCGCTGCGGGCCAGGGTGGCGGCCCCGCCCTGCTCGGTGGCGGCCTCGTGCTTGGAGAGGCCCACCAGGCCCAGGGTGAAGAGGGCCACGAGGGCGACGGTGGCGGAGAGGCTGACCCCGAAGACGGAGCCGAGTGCTGCCCAGTCGATCTTCATACTGCCGTTTCCTCTGTCGTTCTCGGGGTCAGACCGCCGCGGCCGGGGCCGTGGGGGTCGTCGGGGCGGCCGGGCCGGCCGTGGCGGCCGGGATGGTGGCCTTGAGGTCCTCGTCGGTCACCGCGGCGGTGGTGCCCGCGAGCGGGGGGACCGCGACGGCGGCCATGGCGGTGGTGACCACGCCGGGCTCCTCGGCCTCGGTGGAGGCGGTGCCGGTGTCGTTGACGTTGGTGTGGTCGACGACCTGGCGGCGGGAGATCAGCCAGATGGCGAGGCAGGAGCCGACCAGGAAGACCGTGACGACGGTGACGCCGACGTCACCGGTGCGCATGACCAGCTCGGCGAGCGCGGCGACCAGGCCGGCGGCCGGCAGGGTCAGGCCCCACGCGACGAACATGCGGGTGGCGGTGGACCAGCGGACCACGCCGCCCTTGCGGCCCAGGCCCGCGCCCATGACGGCGCCGGAGCAGGCGTGCGTCGTGGAGAGGGAGAAGCCGAGGTTGGAGGAGGCCAGGATGACGCTGGCGGCCGAGGTCTGGGCGGCGAAGCCCTGCTGCGGCTGCAGGTCGGTCAGGCCGGAGCCCATGGTGCGGATGATGCGCCAGCCGCCCAGGTAGGTGCCCAGCGCGATGGCCAGACCGGCGGAGACGATGACCCAGACCGGCGGGTTGGAGCCGGGCGCGAGCGCGCCGCCGGCGACCAGGGCCAGGGTGATGATGCCCATCGTCTTCTGCGCGTCGTTGGTGCCGTGCGCGAGGGAGACGAGACCGGCGGAAGCGATCTGACCGGCCCTGTAGCCCTTGGCGGAGGTCTTCTCGCCGACCTTGCCGTTCAGCTTGTACGTGATCTTCGCGGCCAGCATCGCGGCCACACCGGCCACGATCGGCGCGGCGACCGCGGGGAGCAGCACCTTGGTGACGAGGGTGTCGCCGTTGACGGCTCCGAGGCCGGCGGAAGCGACGGCCGCACCGACCAGGCCGCCCATCAGGGCGTGCGAGGAGCTGGAGGGGAGACCGACCAGCCAGGTGACGAGGTTCCAGAGGATCGCGCCGACCAGGGCGGCGTAGATCACCTCCGGCTGAATGCCCTCCTCGTTGACCAGGCCCTTGGAGATCGTCTTGGCGACCTCCACGGACATGAACGCGCCGACGAGGTTGAGCACGGCGGACATGGCCACCGCCGTCTTGGGCTTGAGGGCGCCGGTCGAGATGGTGGTGGCCATCGCGTTGGCTGTGTCGTGGAAACCGTTCGTGAAGTCGAACACGAGAGCGGTGATGATCACGATCCCGAGGAGAAGCGTTATGTGCTCCATTTACCCAGGCTTCTGTTTGGCGTCAGTGGCTCGGCGACCGTAGGCAACCTGGGTGAACGGAAGATGAACTGACTCGGGCGGCACGGTGTCCCCACGCGCCACACGATCGGGTCATTCGTCCTGATTCTGTCGTAGTCACCCCCATTCATGCACGTCAAAGGCGGGTGAACGGATCCCTCCAGGAGGGCCCGACGGCCTGCGGACGACCTCCCCGGACCCGGTAAAGAGAGGTAGATCACTCCGCTTCCGCCGCTCCGACGGCCCGGCCGCCGTCGCGCGCCGGAACCGGAACGGGCCGAGACTGGAACGGTGCGTACCGCCACAGCGACGGCAGCGGCCGTCACCACGACCCTGATCGGCGCCGGAGCGGCCGCGGTCGCGGCCGGCCGGTACGCCGCCGACGCGGCCCTGCGGCCCGAACCGGGCCGCCCGCTGCCCGGCGGCCCCCGCCTCAGCGTCCACTCCACCGCCCCCGGCCGGGTGGTCCTCACCCGCTCGCTGGCCTCCCTGCGGCCGGGCGTCCACGGCCTGGAGGCGCCCGGGGTGCACGCCGTGGTCGGCTCGGTCCTCACCGGCGTCCCGCACGACCCGGACACCGTCGTACGCCGCCTCCTCGCCGTCACCCACGGCGAGCTGGCCCCCGGCACGCGCGTCGCCCTCACCCCCCAGGTGCACCGGGGCAACCCGCGCTCCGCCCTCGGGCTCGACCACGCCGACGTGGACGTCCCCGGGGAGCTCGGCCCGCTCCCCGCCTGGTTCCTGCCCGGCGCCCGGGGCACCTGGGTGATCACCGTCCACGGGCTCGGCACCGGCCGGGAGCACCCGATGGCGGTCATGCCCTTCCTGCACCGCCACCGCCTCCCCGTGCTCGACCTCGCCTACCGGGGCGACCTCGGCGCGCCCGCCTCCCCGGACGGCCTCGGCCACCTCGGCGAGTCGGAGTGGCGGGACCTGGACGCCGCCATCCGCTACGCCGTGCGCTACGGAGCCCGCCGCGTGGTCCTGTACGGCTGGTCCACGGGGGCCGCCATGGCCCTGCGCGTCCTCGAACGCTCGGCTCTGGCCGGCCGCGTCTGCGGACTCGTACTGGACTCGCCCGTCCTGGACTGGCACACCACCCTGCGCGCCCTCGCCGCAGCCCGCGGCACCCCCGCCCCGCTGCTCCCGCTCGCGGTGCGGGCCGCCGAGGGCCGTGCGGGGCTCCGCGCCGACCACACCCCTCCGGGGGCGGACCCCGGCGCGCTGCGCGTCCCCGTCCTCCTCTTCCACGGGCCCGCCGACACCATCGCCCCCTGGGAGCCCTCCCGCCGGCTCGCCGCCGCCCGGCCCGACCTGGTCACCCTGCACACCGTGATGGACGCCGGGCACGGGGCGATGTGGAACGCCGACCCGCTCCGCTACGAGGAGGCGCTGCGCCGCTTCCTGACCCCCCTCATGTGACGCGCGTCGAGGACCTCGCGCGGCGTGTGATGTGGCGCCCTCGTGAAGGGCCTGTGGCGGACGGGACGGGGTGGGTGATTCATCCCGGTTCATCCACCCCCTGACCTGTGGAAATGACCGGTTCCGTTTGGGCTTTCGGCCAGTGACGGGCGAGACTGCTTCCGTGACGTCCCGAAAGCCTGATGAGCAGTTGGCTCGCGACTCCAGACTCCGACTCGTCTCCCAGCGCTCCGTCGCCACGGCGCGCAAGGCGGTGACCGACCGGCGAACCCGGCCGGCCGCCCGGCCCCCGGCGGGCACCCCCGCCACGGCGGACCTGGCGAACCGCGCCCGCGCCTCCCTCGCCGACGCGGTACGGCTGGCCCGCTGGGCCGAGCGGAACCTCGGGGCGGGCGACGGCGGCCGGCCCGCCCCCACGGGCGCACTCCCCGCCGTCGACGTCGAACGCGCCGCCCTGGAACTGGGCCTGACGCACGGACAGATCAGGGTCGGCTGGGACCGCGCCCGCCTCTCCGGCCTCGTCGAGGTGCACGGCGGACACGCCCGCCCCGGCTGGCGGCTGCGCGCCTGGGACCGTGACGACACCGCCGTGCTGCGCGGCTGGGTCGCCCTCTTCGACGCCTGGTCGCTCGTCCACCCGGCCCCCGCCGACATCGCCCCCTCGGCCGTCGCCGAGGTGGTCGAGGCCATGCCCCAGCTGCTGTCGCTGCTCCAGCTGTCCGCCGGCCCGGTCACCGTCCCGGACCTCCTGGACCTCCTCGGCCAGCGCGTCACCGAGCTGCGCGACGAGCGCTGCGAGGTCCCCTACGACGCGGAGCCCGCCACCGCCGCCGGCCCGGCCGCCTCCGCCGAACCCCGGCCGCTCCCGCTCGCCCGGCTGCTGCGCTGGGCCCTGGGCGGACTCGCCGCCGTGGACGCCGTCACCCTCGGGCCCGCCCGCGCCACCCTCACCCCCCTCGGCAGCTGGGCCGTGTGGGTGAAGCTGGAGCAGATCTGCGTCGCCGCCCAGAGCCCGGCCGGGAACATCGAGCAGTCCGCCGCCGCCATGCTCCACGGCTGCGCCCGGCTCACCCCCGGACCGGCCCGCGCCGAGTACCGGGCCTGGCTCGCCGCCCGGCCCGTCGGCCACGCCGTCAGCGAGCTGCTGCACGCCGCCCGCGGCGAGGACGCCCTGCTGCGCGGCCTGGCCTTCGAGGCGCTGCGCGTGGTCGGCGCCCCCGCCGAGCGCGAGGTCCGCGCGGCCCTGCGCGAACCGGCGCTGCGGCCCTACGCCCTGCTCTGGCTCGCCGAGCACGACGGGGCCGACCCCGACGACGCCCAGGACGTGCTCACCCCCGAGGAGTCCACCTGGCTCTGGGTGGACACCGCCGCCGCCATCGCCGACCACGGAGAGGCCGAGCTGCTCGCCCGGCACCTCGACTCGGCCGTCCGCACCACCGTCCCCCGGCTGCTGGACGAGGTCCGCGCGGTCGGCCACCCCCGCACGGTCCAGGTCCTGGTCGCCCTGGCCGCCGCCCACCCCGACCCCGCGCTGGCCAAGGCGGTCCGCCGGGCCGCCTTCCAGGTCCACACCGGCGGCGGCTGACCGCCCGGGCGCCGGCCGGAGCCCCCGGCCGGCGCCGCGCGGGGGCGCGCGGAGCGGCGTACGTGCCCGCCCGTGGCGGGGGTCACAGCTGCGGCGCGTACGTCCCGAAGCTCCACACGTTGCCCTCGGCGTCCCGCGCCATGTAGTCCCGCGAGCCGTAGTCCTGGTCCGTGGGCTCCATCAGGATCTCCACGCCGTGCTCGACCGCCCGCCGGTGGTGGGCGTCCACGTCGTCGACCACGACGTAGACCCCGGCCGGGCCGGCACCCTCCATGGCCTTGTCGAAGGCCCCGCCGGTGCCCTTGCTGCCCAGCATCACCGCGCCGGAGCCGTACGCCAGCTCCGCGTGCACCACCGAGCCGTCGTCCCCCTCGTACACCGCGACCTGGCTGAAGCCGAAGGCCTCGGTCAGCAGCCTGATGGCCGCCTTCGCGTCGCGGTAGACCAGCGTGGGGTAGATGGACGGAACGCCTGCCATGACGATCACTCCCTCTCGTGACGGTGATCCAAGTGACCCACGTCACAGCATGGCAGGCGCCGCCGACAGTCAGCGGAAGGTGTTGCACTGGGCCATGTCGCCCGTGCGGTACCCCTGGTAGAACCACTGCTGGCGCTGCTCGGCCGAGCCGTGCGTCCAGGACTCCGGGGTGACCCGGCCCTGGAACTTCTCCTGGATCCGGTCGTCGCCGACCGCGGCCGCCGCGTCCAGCCCGTCCCTGATGTCCTGGTCGGTCAGGCTGGTGATCAGCGGCCGCCCCGTGGACTCGTCCGGGGTCCGCGTCGCGTTGTGCGCCCACACCCCCGCGTAGCAGTCGGCCTGGAGCTCGACCTTCACCGCGTTGCTGTCGGCGCCCTGCCGCCCGTCCTGGGCCCGCTGGAGCGTCCCGGTCAGGTTCTGGATGTGGTGCCCGTACTCGTGGGCCACGACGTACGCCTGGGCGAAGGGCCCGCCGCTCGCCCCGAACTTCGTCCGCAGCTCGTTGAAGAAGCCCAGGTCCAGGTAGACCTGCCGGTCAGCGGGGCAGTAGAACGGGCCCACCGCCGAGGTGGCCGCCCCGCACGCGGTGTTCACCCGGCCGGAGAAGAAGACCGTGGACGCCGGTCTGTAGCTGCCGCCCCGCCTCTGGAACTCCTGCTGCCAGAAGTCCTGCGTGCTGTTGACCACCGCCACGAGCCGGCAGTCCTCGCGCGTGTTCGCGTCCTGCCCCGTCCGGCACGCCTGCTGCACCTGAGCGGCCGAGGAGGCGGTCGAGGCCGGCTCCGGACTCCCGTCGGACAGGCCCAGCTGCTCCGGACCCACCCCGAAGAGCAGCCCCAGCACCAGTGCGATCAGACCGACGAGGCCACCGCCGATCGTTGCCCTCCCGCCCGGGACGCGGCTGCCGCGCACGTCCTTGACCTCGGACGTGTCCAGATTGGCGTTGTCGTCGAACTGCATCCCGCACCGCCTCTGTCGGTGACACCAGGGGGGCCGCCCGGCCGCCCCTGCGGCGAGTATCAGCCCGTTCATCCTGCTACGCGCCCCGGCGGCCCCGCGTGGCCCGTGGTCCGAACGGGGGAGGGGAGGGGGGCCGGGAGCGCCAGAAAAGCGGTTGCGCGCCCCCGGTAGAATGAATCCCATGGCAAATCTCCTCGCGGATTAGCGGCGTCGAAGCACGCGCCCTGCCCCCACTTCCGCCGTCCCCACCGCCCTGGAGTATTTCCGTGATCACCGCCACCGGCATCGAGCTGCGCGCCGGCGCCCGCATCCTCATCGAGAACGCGTCCTTCCGCGTCGCCAAGGGCGACCGCATCGGGCTCGTCGGCCGCAACGGAGCCGGCAAGACCACCCTCACCAAGTGCCTCGCCGGCGAGGGGCAGCCCGCGGGCGGCACCATCACCCGTTCCGGTGAGGTCGGCTACCTCCCGCAGGACCCGCGCACCGGCGACCTCGACGTGCTCGCCCGCGACCGGATCCTCTCCGCGCGCGGGCTCGACGTACTGATCAAGAAGATGCGGGCCAACGAGGAGCGCATCGCCACCGGCACCGGCGCCACCCGTGACAAGGCCCTCAAGCAGTACGAGCGCCAGGAGACCGAGTTCCTGACCAAGGGCGGCTACGCCGCCGAGTCCGAGGCCGCGACGATCTCGGCCGCCCTCAGCCTCCCCGACCGGGTCCTCGGCCAGCCGCTGCACACCCTCTCCGGCGGCCAGCGCCGCCGCGTCGAGCTCGCCCGGATCCTCTTCTCGGACGCCGACACCCTGCTCCTCGACGAGCCCACCAACCACCTCGACGCCGACTCGATCGTCTGGCTGCGCGACTACCTGAAGAACTACCGCGGCGGCTTCATCGTGATCTCCCACGATGTCGACCTGGTCGAGACCGTGGTCAACAAGGTCTTCTACCTCGACGCCAACCGTTCCCAGATCGACGTCTACAACATGGGCTGGAAGCTCTACCAGCAGCAGCGCGAGGCGGACGAGAAGCGCCGCAAGCGCGAGCGCCAGAACGCCGAGAAGAAGGCCGCCGCCCTCAACGCCCAGGCCGACAAGATGCGCGCCAAGGCCACCAAGACGGTCGCCGCCCAGAACATGGCCAAGCGCGCCGACCGGCTGCTCTCCGGCCTGGAGGCCGTCCGCGCCTCCGACAAGGTCGCCAAGCTCCGCTTCCCGGACCCGGCGCCCTGCGGCAAGACCCCGCTGACCGCCGAGGGCCTGTCGAAGTCCTACGGCTCGCTGGAGATCTTCACCGACGTCGACCTGGCCATCGACAAGGGCTCCCGCGTGGTCATCCTCGGCCTCAACGGCGCCGGCAAGACCACCCTGCTGCGCCTGCTGTCGGGCACCGAGAAGCCCGACACCGGCACCGTCGTGCCCGGTCACGGCCTCAAGCTGGGCTACTACGCCCAGGAGCACGAGACTCTCGACCCGGACCGCACGGTCCTGGAGAACATGCGCTCCTCCGCGCCCGACCTGGACCTGGTCGACGTGCGCAAGACGCTCGGTTCCTTCCTGTTCTCCGGCGACGACGTGGACAAGCCGGCGGGCGTGCTCTCCGGCGGCGAGAAGACCCGTCTTGCCCTGGCCACCCTGGTCGTCTCCTCGGCCAACGTGCTGCTGCTCGACGAGCCCACCAACAACCTCGACCCCGCCAGCCGCGAGGAGATCCTCGGCGCGCTGCGCACGTACAAGGGCGCCGTCATCCTGGTCACGCACGACGAGGGCGCCGTGGAAGCCCTGGAACCGGAGCGGATCATCCTGCTCCCGGACGGGGTCGAGGACCTGTGGGGCCCGGACTACCGGGACCTGGTCGCGCTCGCCTGACCCGCCCCGCGAAGGGTGATCCAGTTCCTTATGGATCATTCGGCTCAGGCGTGATCCATCATCTGAGTGAGACGGTCTCGTACCCCCGCGCTCTGTACACCGGCCCCGGCCGCATCCCCGCCGATGCGTCGCCGGGGCCGGCCGTTTTCCGTGCCCGGCCCCTGACCTGGTGATTCCCCCCGGCGGCGGGTGAATGTGATGGAGGTCATGCAACGGAAGAGAAGATTCCGTTCTGCTCGGGTGTCCACGGACCGGGAAATGCCGTCGCACCGACCTTGCTGAATGGGTGGCCAGGAAGCCGGGGAGGGGTGATCATGAGAAGCACAGAGCGCACTTCCCACGAGGAGGCACGGGTGGCCGAGACTCTGAAGAAGGGCAGCCGGGTGACCGGCGCCGCGCGCGACAAGCTCGCGGCAGACCTGAAGAAGAAGTACGACTCCGGTGCGAGTATCCGGGCGCTGGCCGAAGAGACCGGCCGGTCCTACGGATTCGTCCACCGGATGCTCAGTGAGTCCGGAGTCACGCTGCGTGGTCGCGGTGGCGCGACGCGCGGCAAGAAGGCGGCCGCTGCCTGACCCTGGCCGTCAGGCCCGGGCCGGAATCCGGAACCGCTCGACAGCTCCGTTCTCTTTCACGCTGTCTGATCCATGCTGTCTGTTTCATCCCGTTCCACGCACGGTACCTTCGGTGACCCCCGGTCGGCCCTGCGGTCGGCTGGGTGGTTACTGTGCAGTCACTTAGGCCGAGTATGCGGCCACGACTGCACCGGAGGCACCTGATGGCTCTGCTCGACAAGGATGGCGTACGGCTCACCATCGACGACACGGTCGCCACGGTGACACTGACCAATCCGGCCAAGCGAAACGCCCAGTCCCCCGCGCTCTGGCGGGCGTTGGCGGAGGCCGGACGGTCGCTGCCCGGCACCGTCCGGGTCGTCGTGCTGCGCGGCGAGGGCAAGTCCTTCTCCGCAGGGCTCGACCGGCAGGCGTTCACCCCCGAGGGCTTCGAGGGCGAGCCGTCCTTCCTCGATCTGGCGCGCGGTTCGGACGACCTGCTCGACTCCACCATCGCCGAGTACCAGGAGGCCTTCACCTGGTGGCGGCGCAACGACATCGTCTCCATCGCCGCCGTGCAGGGCCACGCGATCGGGGCGGGCTTCCAGCTCGCGCTCGCCTGTGACCTGCGCGTGGTCGCGGACGACGTGCAGTTCGCCATGCGGGAGACCAGCCTGGGCCTGGTCCCCGACCTGGCCGGCACCCGGCCGCTGACCGCCCTCGTCGGCTACGCCCGCGCGCTGGAGATCTGCGCCACGGGCCGCTTCGTGCACGCCGAGGAGGCCGAGCGGGTGGGCCTCGCCAACCTGGTCGTCCCGGCCGCCGAACTGGAGGCCGCCGTCCAGGACCTGACCACCGCCCTGCTGGCCCCGCCCCGCGACGCCGTCATCGAGACCAAGGCGCTGCTGGCCGAGGCCCCGTCCCGGACGTACGACGACCAGCGCGCCGCCGAGCGCGCCGCCCAGGCCCGCCGCCTGCGCGACCTGGCGGGCCTGTCCGACTGAGGCCCGTACACCCACGCCCACGCCCACGTGCCCGCGCACGTCCGCGGGCCCGGAAGGCCGGAACGGGAGGACCGTTCCGGCCTTCCGGCGTAGTCTCCGGCGCGGCGGCGCCCGTAGGCGCTTACCGTGGTCGGGAGGCTCCCCCTTCCTAAGGACGTCCGATGACCGAATCCGCATCAGCAGGCTTCGCCAAGGACCCCGCGGACCGAGGCCGCACCAGCATCGCCGACGGGGTGGTCGAGAAGATCGCCGGGCTGGCGGCCCGGGAGGTGGCCGGCGTCCATGCCATGGGCAGCGGCAGCGGACTCTCCCGGACCTTCGGAGCCGTCCGCGACCGGGTGCCCGGCGGAGCGAAGTCCGCCGCCGCCCGAGGGGTCAAGGCGGAGGTCGGCGAGGTCCAGACCGCCCTCGACCTGGAGATCGTCGTCGACTACGGCGTGGAGATCCGCGAGGTGGCCCGGGCGGTCCGCGAGAACGTCATCGCGGCCGTCGAGCGGATGACCGGCCTGGAGGTCGTCGAGGTCAACATCGCCGTCAGCGACGTCAAGCTCCCCGACGAGCCCGACGAGTCCGACGGCGAACCGGAATCGCGGCTCCGGTAGCGGGGCCGCGCGCGGAGAGGAACGACGCGATGAGCATGGCGGTCGCCGGCCTGTTCGCCGGCATCGCCCTGGCGTTCGCCGGTTACTTCGGCGGCTTCGGGGCCTTCCTGCTGGTGGCGGCGCTCGGCGCCATCGGCTTCCTCGTCGGCCGCTTCCTCGACGGGGACCTCGAACCGGGCGACCTGTTCCGGCCCCGCGGCCGCGACGACCGGCGCGGGTGAGGGTGAGGGGGCCGATGAGCGATCCGCGCCCGCTGCCGCCGAAGGTCGCGCCCGCCGACCGGGGATCCCTGCGGATCGCCGACCGGGTCGTCGCCAAGATCGCGGCGCAGGCCGCCCGGGAGGCCCTCGACGTGCTGCCCGGGGAGGCCCCGCACGCCACCGTCACCGTCCACCACGGCATCGCCCGGGTCCGGGTGAGCCTGGAGGCGGCCTACCCGTCCGACCTCGCCGCCCAGTGCGCGGCCGTACGCCGTCAGGTCACCCGGCGCGTCGAAGAGTGCACGGCCATGGCGGTCCCCGAGGTGGACGTCGACATCGAGCGCCTGCACTCCACCCACACCCGCCCTGGGGCCGCCGGGCGGGACCGGCGGCTGCGGTGAACGCCCCGCGCCCCCGCCGCGCCTCCCACCGCTTCCGTTCGCCGCGACGGCTCCCGGCCGTGGTCACCGCCCTGGCGGTGCTCGCGGCTGCGGGGCTCTTCCTCTACGACCTGGCCGCGGTACGGGCGCACCGGCCCGGGATGCGCTGGCGCCGCGAGCTCTCCGCCCTGCTGGAGCGGCACACCCCGGCCGACGCGGCGGTCCTGGCGGCCGGGGCGCTGCTGGCCCTCGCCGGAGCGGTGCTGTTGCTGCTGGCGCTCGCCCCCGGCCTGCGCGGGGTGCTGCCGATGCGGACGGAGCCCGGGGTGCGGGCGGGCATCGGCCGCCGGGCCGCCGCGCTGATCCTGCGGGACCGGGCCATGGAGGTGGCCGGGGTCCGCTCGGTCCGGGTCAGGGTGGGCCGCACCCGGGTCGGAGTCCGGGCCACCTCGCACTTCCGCGAACTGGACGACGTACGCGCCGACCTGGACGAGGTGCTCGCCGTCGGCATCGGGGAGCTGGGCCTCGCGCACCCGCCACGGGCCCGGATCCGGGTCAGGAGGTGAACGGGATGCTGGGGGTGGTGAACCGGGCGGTGCTCGCGCTGACCGGGCTGGTGCTGCTGGCGGCCGGCCTCGTCGTCCTCACCGCGTCCTGGCCGCTGGCCGGGCGGCACGCACCGTTGCTGCGGTGGCGTCGGGGCCTGGAGGGCGGGTGGTGGTGGGCGGTGTTCGCAGGCCTGGCGGTGTGCGTGCTGCTGGCGCTGTGGTGGCTGGTGGCGCAGCTGCGGCGGTCGCGGCTCCCGGCGCTGGAGGTGGACACCGGCGACGGGGGCTTCGCCCTGCTGCGGGGGCGGGCGCTGGAGTCGGCGGTGGCGGCGGAGGCGGGGGCGCTGGACGGGGTCGCCGACTGCCGGGTCGCGCTGCGCGGGCGGCGCGGGGCCCCGACCCTGCGGGTGGCGCTGGAACTGGAACCCCACGCGGTTCCGGCGGACGCCCTCGCCGCCCTCGCGGGGCCGGTCCTGGGCCACGCCCGCACCGCGACGGGCCTCCCGTCCCTCACGGCGGAAGCCCGCCTGAAGGTGACCCCGCACCCGGCGCAACGGGTCACCTGACCCCGGCCGCCGCGTGTGGTGCGGGCCGGCGGGCGCGTGCCGGCGGTGTACCGCTGCGCCCTTCCCCGTTCCCCTCAGACTCCGTCCGGGGCCCCAGGGGTGCTGCCCCGGGCCCCCCTGGGGGCACCCGCCTCCAGGCCCCGTGCTCGCACGCCGGTGAGGCCGGATTCGCCGCCCGGTGCGCAGCGCCCGGATCGGGGTCAGGGGCGAAGCCCCCGGGAACGCTGGAAGGGCGGGGAGGGGTCAAGCCCGCGCGGCGGCACACCCCCCGCACTCGGCCCACCCACCCCGGCCACGACAACGGGCTCCGCCCCGGCCCCGCCGGACGGAGTCCGGCGCAGCGGGCCGAAGCCCGGGAAGCGCGCCGGCGCCGAGCGGCGCGAGGGCCGCGTCCGGAACTAGGGGGTGTTGCGAAAGTCCTGCACGATGCCCACGGCGCCCGGCACGCACTCTCGCCGCACCGGCCGAAGGCCCGAGTACGCCCAGTACGAGGGCCTTCGCCCGGCACGCCGAGAGCACGCACCGGACATCGCGGGCACCGCACAGAACTTTCGCAACACCCCCTAGAAGCCGTGGCGGGCTCCGCCGTCCACCGGAAGCATGAGCCCCGTGAGGTACGACGCTGCCGGGGACAGCACGAACGCCGCCGTGCGGCCGAACTCCTCCGGCGTCCCGTAGCGCCGCAGCGGGATGCGGGCCTCGTTCCCCGCCCGGGCCGCCTCCGCGTCGCCGGACAGCGCGTCCAGCTCCCGCACCCGGTCCGTGTCGATCCGCGCCGGCAGCAGCCCGATCACGCGGATCCCGCGCGGTCCCAGCTCCACCGACAGGGACTTGGCGAAGCCCGCCAGCCCCGGCCGCAGGCCGTTCGAGATCGTCAGCCCGGGGATCGGCTCGTGCACCGAGCCCGACAGCACGAAGCCGATGACCCCGCCTTCGCCCAGCTCCGCCGCGGCCGTCCGGGCGAGCCGGACCGCGCCCAGGAAGACGGTCTCGAACGCCGCCGTCCACTGCTCGTCGGTGTTGTCGGCTGCGGAACCGGGCGCGGGGCCGCCGACGCTGATGAGGATGCCGTCGAAGCGCCCGAACCGCCCCCGGGCGAGGGCCACGAGCCGCGCGGCCGCCGCCGGGTCGGAGTTGTCCACCGCCACGCCCACCGCGTTCGGCCCGAGTTCGGCGGCCGCGTCCGCGACGCGCTTCTCGTCCCTGCCGGTCAGCACGACCTTCGCCCCGTCGGCGGTGAGCTCCCGTGCCGAGGCGAAGCCGAGGCCCCGGGTGGCTCCGGTGACGACGTAGACGCGGTCCTTCAGTCCAAGATCCATGCCGGACAACCTACGCCGAAGCGGGCTCCGGTGACACGGCCCTGGCCGCGGCCTCCTCGCGGTCGCGCTTCTCCCGCCGCACCAGGACCACCCACCCCACCGGCACCGCCGAGGCGAACAGCCACCACTGGATCGCGTACGCCATGTGCGCGCCGATCGAGTCGTGGTCGGGTTCGGCCACCGGCTCGGGGCTGCCGTCGGCCGGCGCGGGGGCGGTCAGTTCGAGGTAGCCGCCGAGTACCGGCCTGCCCAGGCCGGCCGCCTGCTGCTCGCTGTTGATCAGCATCACCTGGCGGTCGGGCAGGCCCTTGCGGTCCTTGATGCCGCTTCCGCCGCTGGTCTCGTCGGCCTTGAGCCGGCCCGTCACCGTGACCTCGCCCGAGGGCGCGGCCGGCACCGGCGGGTAGGCGCGCGGGTCGCCGCCGCCGGCCACCCAGCCCCGGTTGACCAGCACCGCCCGGCCGTCGCCGAGCACCAGCGGGGTCACCACGTGGAAGCCGACCTTGTCGCCGTTCGAGGTGCGCATCCGTACGACGACCTCGTGCGCGGGGTCGTACGTGCCGGTGGCGGTGACGGCACGCCAGTAGTCGGCCCTGGGGACGGTGTGCCCGGGCGAGGTGACCTCGGTCACCGGCACGGGCTTCCCGTAGAGGTTCTTCTCGATCAGCTCGTTCTGGGCGACCCGGTGCTCGTGGCGGTGGAACTGCCAGAACCCCAGCTTGATCATCACGGGGATGAGGACGAGGGCGACGAGGGTGAGGGACACCCACTGCCGGGTCAGCACAAAGCGGTACACGCCCACGACGGTACCCCCAGCGACGGGGACCCCGGCGGCCGGGTGGCCTTCCGGGGTCCGGGGGAGCGGGACGAGGGGTCAGACGCGGTCGACGATGCCCACCTTCCCCTCCGCTCGGGCGCAGTGCCCGCCGCAGTACCACTGGCCCTCGACCTCGACGCCCTGCCCGATGATCTGGACCCGGCAGTGCTCGCAGATGGGCGCCATGCGGTGGATGGCGCAGGAGAAGCAGTCGAAGACGTGCACCGCGCCCTGCGCGTGCACCTCGAAGGACATGCCGTAGTCGTTTCCGCAGACCTCGCAACGTGCCATGCGCGGCATGCTTCGCGGGCGGGCAGGCCGGAACAAGATCCACCGGGGTGAGTCGCCACGCCTGCACCCGGCCGGAGCAACGCCCGCTACTTCTCCTCGGCCGCCGCCACGTCCCGCAGCAGCTGGGTGAAGGCCGCCTCGTCCACGACCGGGGTGCCGTACGACTTCGCCTTGACCGTCTTGGACGTCGAGGAGTCGGGGTCGTTGGTCACCAGCAGGCTGGTGAGCCGGGACACGCTCGTCGCGATGTGCAGGCCCGCCTCCACCGCCCGGTCCTCCAGCAGCTCCCGGTCCACGGAGGTGTCGCCGGAGAAGGCGATCCGCATGCCCTGCTTGAGCGGCTTGCCGTCCTCGAAGCGGCCCGGGTTCGGGTACGGGCACGGCGGCCGCTTGCGCGAGACCCGCCAGCTGCCGCTGTTCCCGTACGAGGACTGGTAGCCGACGCGGGGCGCGGCGGGGGAGTCCGACCACTCGGTCAGCGGGCGGCACTCCAGCAGGGGCAGCCGTACGCCGTCCCGCGCGGCCGCGTGCAGCGACGGACGGAAGGCCTCCGCCAGCACCCGGGCGTCGTCGAGCGCGTGGTGGGCGCGCTGCTGGACCACCCCGTAGTGCGCGGCGAGGGACTCCAGCTTGTGGTTGGGCAGCGGGAGGTTGAGCTCCTTCGACAGGGCGATGGTGCACAGCCGCTGGCGTACGGGCGCGGTCACGGAGGCCCGGGCGTACTCCCGGGCGATCATCTGCCAGTCGAAGATGGCGTTGTGCGCGACGAGCACCCGGTCGGCGAGCCGGCCGGCGAACTCCTCGGCGATGTCCTCGAAGAGCGGCGCGTCCTGGAGCATCGCGCTGGTCAGGCCGTGGATCCAGGTGGGTCCCGGGTCACGGCGCGGGTTGACCAGGGTGTACCAGTGGTCCTCCACGTTGCCCTGCGCGTCGAGCCGGTAGACGGCCGCGGAGACTATCCGGTCGTCGCGAGCGAGTCCGGTGGTCTCCACGTCGACGACCGCGTACCCCTGGGGGTACGCGGTCGGCCATTCCGTCTCTGTGGTCGTACGGTCGTCGAGCATGGTCACAGAGGATATCGGCACGGACTGACACCCGTGGCCCGATGCCCTTTCAGCCCGGCCCCGGTCCCCGGCCGGTCACAGCCCGGCGCCCAGCTCCGCCACCAGGTCCGGGGCGCTCACCGAGGCGAAGGATCCGGCCACTTCGGACGGCCCGGGGAAGAGCCGGTAGGCCGTGCCCGAGGCCCCCGCGCCAGCGGCGGTCGCGTGCACCGTGGCGAGGAACACCCTGCGGCCCGCGCTCTCTTCGGCGACGGCGGCCGCGGCGTCCGCGCTCCCGCGCCGCCCGTCGGGTTCGCCCAGCGCGCCGACGCGGGAGGCGAATCCGGCCATCGTCTCCGCCTCGCCGGCCCGGTACGTCCACACCTCACCGGACCGGATGACGGCCACTTCGCGGGAGCGGGCCGCGGCCCGCCACACGGCCAGGTCCCACAGGGTGGTGCGGGTGCCGGAGCCGAAGTGCTCCCACACGTCGCGGGCGACGGACCCCAGCCGCTCCCCGTGCGAGGCGACGCTCTGGAAGCCGTCCGACGCCGGCAGGTGGACGTCCGCCCACAGCGCCCGGCGGGCCGGCAGGTCCACGACCATGGGCATGCAGACCCGGGACTCGCCCGCCAGGTCGAAGCGCTGGCGCACGGTCCGGGCGTCGTAGGAGGAGCCGCGCGGGCCGTCCGCCGGCAGGGCCATGAAGCCCGCGAAGGCGTCGGGCAGTTCGTCGAACGGCACGTTGTTGTAGCTGAAGACCAGCGGGACCGCGTACGTGACACCGTGCTCGGCGAGGGCCGCCAGGTCCAGGTCCACGTACTCGGTGGCACCGTCGGGAGCGGGCGCCGAGGTGAGGTCGCCCGAGTGCACGGCGGCGGCCCGCGAGTACCGCAGGTGGGTGTAGTCGCACAGGCCGAGGTACGTCCAGCCGGCGTCGAAGAACGCGACGGACAGGTCCAGGTCGGTGCGGTGGTCCTCGGGCTCCGTCCAGTGCAGGAACAGCCGCAGCACCTCGCCCTCCGGCAGGGTCTGCGTACTGCCGCGCGGTACGGCGACCAGCGCCCTGGACGCGTTGCGCTCGCCGAAGGGCACGGTCAGGTCCGCGAGGCCCGGGTCCAGGACCGCCAGGTCGTACGCCCCGCCGGCGCCGGCGCCGGCGAACCGGCGCAGCACCTCCGCCTCCAGCCGGGCCACGACGGCCCCGACGAGCGGCGCGGGCAGCGCGGCCCGCTCCTCCCACGCCACCTGGGCGCGCGCCACCCGGCCGCGGGGGAAGAACACCCGGCGCCCGCCGGTGCGGTCCTCGGCGCGGGTGCGCAGCGCGCCGAGCGCGGACAGCAGCGGGCCCGCGCCCACCTTGGGCAGCCCCCGGAGGAGGGCCTGCTCCAGCTCGGGCAGGAGCTCCGCGCCCCGGTGCAGACGCAGCAGGTGGTCGAGGCGGCGTACGAGTTCCCCGGGGCGCTGCCCGGCGAGCTCGGCGGCGGCCGCGGCGTCCCCCTCGGCGAGGGCCTGCTCCAGCCGGCCGGCCCAGGTGGCGGGCCGGATCCGGTCGCCGACGACGCGGACGGCCTCCGGGTGCGCGGCGGCGCTCTTCAGCAGGGCCGCGCCGAGCGGGGTGCCGGCGGACACGGCGGTGCCGCGCAGCACGGCGAAGGCGAGCGCGGCCCGGGGGTGACGGGCGTGGCGCTCGAAGGGGTGCAGCAGCTCGGCGGCCCGCTTCCAGGCGACGGGGTGCCGGAGCAGGTCTTCGACCAGGTACTGGGGGTTCAACGCGTCGAGCACCGCGAGGAGTTCCCGGCGCAGCGGCCGGCCGGGGCCGGTGAAGCGGGGGAGCGGCAGCAGGCCCGCGTCCCCGCCGGACAGCACGGCGAGCAGCCGCAGCACGTCGGTGGCGGTGGTGAGCCGGGCGGCGAGCAGCGGCCGTACCGCGTCGGCGGTCCGCCGGTCGTCCAGCAGCGAGCCGAGGACGTGGGCCTTGGTCTCGCGTACGGGGATGTCCTCGGGGAGCCAGCCGAGGTCCGCCGGGGCGGCGGGCAGCAGGCGGGCCAGGTCGGCGCTGTCGTCGGGGGACAGCGGGGTCTGCCGGGCGAGCAGCGAGGCGACCGCGCGGGCGCAGTCGGCGGGCCGGTCGGTGCCGAGCCGCAGCACCCGCAGCGGGCCGGCCGGAAGGTCCTCGGTCTCGCGGGCGGCGGACCGGCCGGAGTCCTCGCGCTCCGGGCGCAGGAAGGGGTCGGCGGGGTCGATGCGCCGGTGGCACACCGGGCAGCCGGTGTAGTCGGCGCCGTCCCAGCAGGTACGGCAGACGAGGTGGGCGCAGGGTGAGACGGGGTGCACCGTGCCGCTCTCGCCGCACAGGACGCACGGCTGTGCGGGTTCCTGGAGCAGCAGGGCGAAGACGCGGCTGACGTACCAGTGCTCGGTGTCGTGCGGGATGGAGAAGGGGAAGCGCCGGAAGAGCGGCTTGTGCACCCGGTCGGAGCCCATGAGGGCGTCCACCCGCGCGAGCAGCCGCAGCCGCTCCTCGGCCAGGTCGGTCGGGGCGAGCTTCGAGAGCGCGGCGTGCAGCCCGGGGCTCAGCACGTGGCCGCGTTCGAGGAGCTCGCCCTCCAGGGGCCGCACCCCTTCGCGGCCGGGCGACGCGGCGGCGTCGGGCTGGTCGACGTACACGGTCCCGAGCCGGCGCAGCAGGACGGAATCGATGGCGGACACGACGGCAGGCACGGCTGGATTCCCCCTCCGGGAACGACAGAGCGGGGGCGGAGAGTGGGCGCGCGGGGATCTTTTAACAAAAGGAGTGAGAAGGATGCGCGCCGGGGAGCCGCCCCCGCAGGACCGATCTGATCACAGGCCCGCGCACCAGGGCAATCCGATTATCCTCCGGACTCGTCGAGCAGTGCACGCGTCAGCGCCCGTACCGACAGCAGGAAGAGCCGCTCCGGGTCCGCCGGCCCGGCCAGGGCGCGGGCGAGCGCCGGGTCCCCGGGTGCGGCCTCCCGGTCCCACAGTTCGCCCTCGCCCGGCGACTGGGCGGGCGAGCGCGCGCGGTTGCGCTCGACGAGCAGGAAGCCGACGGTCTGGAACTGCACGGCACGCACCGCGTCGGCGGCCCGCGCACCGCGCAGCCCGGCGGCGTGCACCTCGTCGGCCAGCGCCCGCTGGGCGGGCAGGAACATCCGCTCGGTGAGCCCGCGCTCGTGGACCATCGCGATCAGGTGCGGGCGGGAGAGGATCTCGCGCCGCAGGGTCCGGGCCACCGAGACGATCCGCTCGGCCGGGGTCCGCCCGGACGGCCGGACGGCTCCCATCTCCTGGACGGTGCGCTCCACGAGGGCGTCGAGGAGCTGCTCGCGGTTGCCGACGTGCCAGTAGATGGAAGTCACCGCCGTGCCCAGCTCGGCGGCGAGCCCCCGCATGGTCAGGGCCGCCGGACCGTGCCGCCTGACCAGGGACGCCGCCGCCTGGAGCACCTGCTCGCGGGTCAGCGCGCTTCTCGCCATGGGCCCGGTCCGCCAATCCGTCGCGTCGTCTCGGGATCTGTCGCAGCGTCAGTTCCGGTGCGTGCAGCGGTCTTTACCCTTCATCGGCTGCGGTGTAACTGTGTTACAGAACCGCCCCCGGCCCCCGTCGGGGGTACCCCTGGGAAGGGTGGTGCGAGACATGGCACGCATACGGTACGGAGCGCGCACCGAGGCCGAGATCGCGGCGTCGCGCGAGAAGAGCGCCAAGCTCCCCGACATCTGGTCCACCGGAGTGGTGGCCGTCTGGGAGACCGACCCCGACGTCGTGGCGGCGGTCCTGCCGCCACCGCTCAAGCCCGCCGAACGCCCCCTGGTCCGGGCCAACATCAGCAAGGTCGAGCTGCCCGGCTACCCCCTCGGCGCCGGCTCGGTGGCCGTCGCCGCCCGGCACGGCGGGGTCGAGGGCTGGTACCCGCTCGTCATGCCGATGACCCACGAACGCGCCCTGACCGGCGGCCGCGAGGTGTTCGGCGAGCCGAAGAAGCTGGGCGAGGTCACCGTCGAACGCGACGGCCTCGTCGTACGCGCAGCCCTCGCCCGGCACGGAATCGCCTTCGTCGAGGTGCGCGGAGCCGTCGACCGCGAGCTGCCGCTCCCCGAGCCGACGGTGAAGACCGATTTCTACTTCAAGTTCCTCCCGGCGGTCGACGGCTCCGGCCTGGACGGCGACCCGGTGCTCGTGCACTGCACCCGCAACGAGAAGGTCCGCAGACTGGAACACCTCACCGGGGACGTGGTCCTGCGCGAGTCGATGTACGACCCCGTCGCCGACCTCCCCGTACGCCGCCTCGTGGAACTCACCATCGGCGAGAAGACCACCGACCAGAAGGGCCGCGTCGTCGAACGGGTCAGCGCCCAGGCCCTGCTCCCGTACCTCCACCAGCGCTACGACGACCCCCTCCAGATCCTCGACGGCCCGCCCGAGGGGAGCGTGTGACATGAGGCTCGGACCCGGACAGGTCGCCGTCGTCACCGGCGCCGCCAGCGGCATCGGCCTCGCCATGGCCCGCCGCTTCGCCGCCGAGGGCCTCAAGGTCGTCCTCGCCGACGTCGAGGAGGCCCCCCTGCGCAAGGCCGCCGGAGAACTCGCCGCGGACGGCGCCGAGGTCCTCGCCCGCACCGTCGACGTCGGCGAACGCGACTCCGTCGTCGCCCTCGCGGACGCCGCCTACGAGACCTTCGGCGCCGTCCACGTCCTCTGCAACAACGCGGGCGTCGGATCCGGCGCCGAGGGCCGCATGTGGGAGCACGAGCCCAACGACTGGAAGTGGGCCTTCTCCGTCAACGTCTGGGGCGTCTTCCACGGCATCCAGGCCTTCGTCCCCCGCATGATCGCCTCCGGCGCCCCGGGCCACGTCGTCAACACCTCCTCCGGCGACGGCGGCATCGCCCCCCTCCCCACCGCCTCCGTGTACGCCGTCACCAAGGCGGCCGTGGTCACCATGACCGAGTCCCTCTACGCGCACCTCAAGGCCGAGGGCGCCCCCGTGGGCGCCTCCGTCCTCTTCCCCGGACCGCACATGCTGCGCACCGGCCTGTGGGAGTCCCACCGCAACCGGCCCGGGCGCTTCGCGAAGGAGCGGCCGCGCAGGACCCCGTACCGCAGCCTCGACCAGTACGAGGCCGCGATGAAGGAGGCCGGGCACGAGGTGCGCTTCACCCCGGTCGAGGAGGTCGCGGGGCACGTCGTCGACGGCATCCGCGCCGACCGCTTCTGGATGCTGCCGGCCGGCGAGCACAGCGACCGCCAGATCCGCGCCCGGTCGCAGTCGATGCTCGACCGCGCCAACCCCGCCTACCTGGAGAGCTTCATCCTCGACTGAGGGGACCGCCGTGCCTGACGACACGTACGAAGACCCGTACCTGATCATCTCCTCCGACTGTCACGCGGGGCTGCCCACCGAGCGGTACCGCCCCTACCTCGACTCCCGCTTCCACCGCGAGTTCGACGGCTTCCTCGGCCAGCGCGACGCCCGCCGCGAGGAGGCCACCCGGCTCGGCGTGCGCAACGAGGCCTTCGCCGAGAAGTGGTTCCACGACCACGAGGAAGGCCTCAAGGGGGGCTGGGACGCCCACCAGCGGCTCAAGGAGCTCGACGGCGACGGGGTGGCCGCCGAGGTCGTCTTCCCCGACGCGGACGCCGTCGACAGCCAGACCGCCGCCCCCTTCGGAGTGGGCCTGGGCCTGTCCGGCGACCAGGACCCCGAGCTCGGCATGGCGGGCGCGCAGGCGCACAACCGCTGGCTGGCGGAGTTCGTCGGGCACAATCCCGCCCGGCACTGCGGGGTCGCCCTGCTGCCCGTTACGGCCGAGCCGGCCAAGGTGGTCGCGGAGATCCACCGGGCCAAGGAGTCCGGTCTCGGCGCCCTGATGATCCCCTCCATGTGGGTGGACCGGGCGCCCTACCACGACCGCCGCTACGACCCCGTGTGGGCGGCGGCCGCCGAGACGGCGATGCCGGTCGTCACCCACTCCGGGGCCGCGCCCCGCCACGAGTACGGCGACCACCTGGGCATCTACGTCTCCGAGGTCACCTGGTGGCCGGCCCGTCCGCTGTGGTTCCTGCTCTGGTCCGGGGTCTTCGAGCGGCACCCGGGCCTGAAGTTCGGCGTGGCCGAGTCGGGCTGCTGGTGGCTGCCGAACCTGCTCTGGTTCATGGACCGCCTCTACCTCGGCGCCCACGGAGGCAAGAAGCTCTCGCCGTTCTCGGAGCTGAAGCGCCCGCCGAGCGAGTACCTCGACCGGCAGGTGTTCGTCTGCGCCACCAACACCAAGCGCCGGGAGCTCGCCCAGCGCTACGAGATCGGCGTCGACAACATCCTGTGGGGCTCGGACTTCCCGCACCCCGAGGGCACCTGGCCCGACACCCGCAACTGGCTGAGGAACACCTTCCACGACATCCCCGTCGCCGAGACCCGCCGGATGCTGGGCCTGGCCGCCGCCGAGGTCTTCGGCTTCGACACCGACGCGCTCGCCCCGATCGCCCGCCGCATCGGCCCTACCCCGGCCGAGCTGGGCCAGAGCCCCGACCAGGCGGCGGTGGAGGCCTCCTGGGCGCGCTCCCGCGAGACGGGCCGCCACTGGCTGACCGGCGGGGACTTCCCGGTCCTGGGGGTCTCGGGATGACGGACGACCGCTACACGGTGATCTCGGCGGACTGCCACGCGGGCGCCGACCTGCTCGACTACAGGCCGTACCTGGCCAAGCGCCACCACGAGGCCTTCGACGCCTGGGCGGCCACGTACGTCAACCCGTACGAGGACCTCCTCGCCGACTCGGCCGACCTCAACTGGAACTCGGCCCGGCGGCTCGCCGAACTCGAAGCGGACGGGATCGTGGCGGAGGTGGTCTTCCCGAACACCATCCCGCCGTTCTTCCCCAAGGCCTCGCTGATGGCCCAGCCGCCGACGGCCGAGGAGTACGAACTGCGCTGGGCCGGCCTCCAGGCGCACAACCGGTGGCTCGCCGACTTCTGCGCGGACGCCCCCGGGCGGCGGGCGGGCGTCGCCCAGATCCTCCTCAACGACGTGGACGCCGCCGTCGCCGAGATCCGCCGCACCCGGGAGGCGGGCCTGACGGGCGGCATCCTGCTGCCCGGCGTCCCGCCCGGCTCGCCCGTCCCCGAGCTGTACTCGGCCGCGTACGACCCGATCTGGGCGGTCTGCGCGGAGCTGGACGTCCCGGTCAACCACCACGGCGGCTCGGCGTCCCCGCCGCTGGGGGACGAACCGGCCGCGCGGGCCGTCTTCATGGTGGAGACGACCTGGTTCTCGCACCGCGCCCTGTGGCACCTGATCTTCGGCGGTGCCTTCCGCCGCCACCCGGGCCTGAAACTGGTCCTCACGGAGCAGGGCTCGGGCTGGATCCCGGGCGTGCTGGAGATGCTGGACTACTACCACGGCCGCCTGGTCGCGGCCGCCTCCACCGCGGAGGCCAAGTTCGGCGCGGGCCTGGCCGAGTCCATGGGCCGGGGACCGAGCGAGGTCTGGCGGGACAACTGCTTCGTGGGCGCCAGCTTCATGCGCCCCCACGAGGTCCCGCTGCGGGAACGGATCGGCCTCGACAAGATCATGTGGGGCAGCGACTTCCCCCACGACGAGGGCACCGCGCCGTTCTCCCGCGAGGGCCTGCGCATCGCGTACGCGGGCCTGCCGAGGGAGGAGGTCGCGGCGATGGCCGGCGGCAACGCGGCCCGCGTGTACGGCTTCGACCTGGCCCTGCTGGACGCGGTGGCGGCGAAGCACGGCCCGCTGGTCTCGGAGATAGCCGAGCCCCTGACCGAGATCCCGCCCGAGGCCACCAGCCCGGCCTTCGCCCGGGGGGCGTCGGTCCGGGTCTGGTGACGCACGGCTCCCGCTGGGCGGTTCAGGCGTCGTACGCCGTGAACCGCTCCGGCGGGAGCCCCTCGGCCCGCCGCAACGCGCCCGTGCGACGTACGAGTTCCATCTCCACCCGGGCCCCGGAGGACGGCTGGGTCGTCAGGTACTCCGCCGTGTGCTCGCAGGCCAGCCGGATCAGGTGCCGGGCCAGGGCCTCCGCCGCCCGGCTGAGGCCCGCCTCCGGCGGTATCCGCATCCCCGCCACCAGCAGCCCGGGGTCCAGGTCCGCCGCGAACACGGTGCCGGTGCCGGTCTCTGCCAGCTCCGCGAAGGCGTCGGCCACCGCGCCGAGCGCGGCCGGCCGTTCGTGTTCCGGGAGCGCGGACGCCGCCCGGCCCAGCCGCTCCGCCAGCCCCTCGGTCAGCCCCTCGGCGGGCCCCTCGGCCGGCCGGCGCGGCCCGGGCCGGCCGAGCTCCTCCGGGTGGCGCCCGCGCGCCGGCGGCCGTACCGGGCGGCCGGTGAGGTCCGCGCCGGGCACCGGTCCCAGCCAGGACCGGTACAGCCACCCCGCCGCGGTGCTCGCCGCCCTCAGCGCGGCCGCTTCGGATCCCTCCATGGGCCCTCCCCCTTGTACCCCGGGTAACCCCGTCGGATACTGATCGGTAACAACCTCTAGCGGCACCCCGGAACCCGCCCTAAGGTGCGCCCATGCCAAATCTGCCCGATGTCGTGCTGTGGTCCATACCCGCCTTCGTGCTGCTCACCGTCATCGAGGTGGTCAGCTACCGGCTCCATCCCGACGAGGACGCCGCCGGCTACGACACCAAGGACGCGGTCACCAGCGTCACCATGGGGATCGGCAGCATCGGCTTCGACCTGCTCTGGAAGATCCCGGTCGTCGCGGTCTTCACCGCCGTCTACGAACTGACCCCGCTGCGGGTGCCGTTCCTGTGGTGGACCGCCCTGCTGATGCTGCTCGTCCAGGACTTCCTCTACTACTGGCAGCACCGGCTCCACCACGTCATCCGCATCCTGTGGGCCTGCCACGTGGTCCACCACAGCAGCCGCAGGTTCAACCTCACCACCGCCCTGCGCCAGCCCTGGACCAGCGCCACCACCTGGTGGTTCTACCTGCCGATGGTCGCCCTCGGGGTGCACCCGGCCGCGATCCCGTTCTGCTACGGCATCAACCTGCTCTACCAGTTCTGGGTGCACACCGAGCGCATCGGGAAGCTGCCGAGGCCCTACGAGTACGTCTTCAACACCCCCTCCCACCACCGCGTCCACCACGCCTCCCAGGGCGGCTACCTCGACCGCAACTTCGGCGGCATCCTGATCGTCTGGGACCGGATGTTCGGCTCCTGGGTCGGGGAGACCGAGCGGCCCGTCTACGGGCTCACCAAGAACATCGGCACTCACAACCCGCTGCGCGTCGCCACCCACGAGTACGCCGCCATCGCCCGCGACGTACGCGCCGCCGGCAGCTGGCGCGAGCGCGCCGGGCGGGTGTTCCGGGGGCCGGGCTGGCAGCCGGCCGCCCAGCGGGCCGAAGCCGCCGCGGCCACCGGCCCCGCGAAGGCCCCGGAGCCCGCCGCGTGAGCGCCGCCGGGACCCGTACGCCCCCCCGGGCCGTCCGGCCCGCGGCCGCCGGGCGCGCCGGGAGCGTGCTGCTCGCCGCCTTCGGCGCGGCGGCGGCCGCCGACCTCGGTTCGCTGCTGGCCGGCTGGCACCTCGGGCACGTCCTCGCCAAGCCGCTGCTGATGCCGCTGCTGGTGGCCTACGTGATCACCCGCGGCGCGCCCCGGCTGCTGGTCGCCGCCCTGCTCTTCGGCTGGGGCGGGGACCTCGCCCTGCTCTTCGACGCCGAGCCGGCCTTCCTCCTCGGCATGGGCTCCTTCGCCGTCGGGCACGTCTGCTACCTGTTCGTCTTCGGCCGGGGCAGGACGGGCCCCGCGCTCGGGGGCGCGTACGCCGTCGCGCTCGTCGGGACCGTCGCGCTGCTGTGGCCGGACCTGCCCGCCGGCCTGCGGATCCCCGTCGCCGGGTACAGCCTGCTGCTCACCGCCATGGCGTACCGCTCCAGCGCCCTCGGCCTGACGGCGGGCACCGGCGGGGCGCTGTTCCTGCTCTCCGACACCCTCATCGCGACCGGGGTCGCCGAGTGGCCCCAGCTCCCGCGGCCCGAGTTCTGGATCATGGCCACCTACCTCGCCGCCCAGTACCTGCTGGCCATGGGCGCGATCACCCGCGAGCGGGCGTACCGTAGGGAAGTCATACAAGACTGAACCACTTGATCCGGAGGGCTGCACCACCATGCGCGCCACCGTCATCCACGCCCCGCACGACATCCGCGTGGAGGAGGTGCCCGACGCCGCGGTCCAGCGCCCCGAGGACGCCGTCGTCCGCGTCCTGCGCGCCTGCATCTGCGGCAGCGACCTGTGGGCCTACCGCGGCGAGGCCGCGCGGCAGCCCGGCCAGCGCATCGGGCACGAGTTCCTCGGCATCGTCGAGGAGACCGGCTCCGCCGTCTCCGGCCTGCGGGCCGGGGACCTGGTCGTCGCCCCGTTCATGTGGTCCGACGGCACCTGCGACTACTGCTCCGAGGGCCTGTACACCTCCTGCCGGCACGGCGGCTTCTGGGGCTCCGTCGGCCACGACGGCGGCCAGGGCGAGGCCGTCCGCGTCCCGCACGCCGACGGCACCCTGGTGAAGCTGCCCGCCGACGCCGCCTCGGACGACCACCTGCTGACCGCCCTGCTCGCGCTGTCCGACGTCATGGGCACCGGCCACCACGCCGCCCTGGGCGCGGGCGTGCGCGCGGGCACCACCGTCGCCGTCGTCGGCGACGGCGCGGTCGGGCTGTGCGGCGTCCTCGCGGCCAAGCGCCTCGGCGCCGACCGGATCATCGCCCTCGGCCGCCACAGCGCCCGTACGGACATCGCGAAGCTCTTCGGCGCCACGGACGTGGTGGCCGAGCGCGGCGAGGCCGCCGAGGCCGCCGTCCGCGAGCTGACCGCAGGCCAGGGCGCGCACGCCGTCATCGAGGCGGTCGGCACCGAGCAGTCCATGCGCACCGCCGTGAACATCACGCGTGACGGCGGGGCCATCGGCTACGTCGGCGTCCCGCACGGCAGCGGCACCGGCCTCGACCTCGGCGTGATGTTCGACCGCAACATCACCCTGCGCGGCGGCGTCGCACCGGTCCGGGCCTACATCCCGGAGCTGCTGGAGGACGTGCTCAGCGGCGCGATCGACCCGGCCCCCGTCTTCGACCGGGCCGTGTCCCTGGACGAGGTCCCGGACGGCTACCGCGCGATGGACGACCGCAGCGCGCTCAAGGTCCTGATCAAGCCCTGACCCGCGCGCCGAACGGCAACGGCGGCAACGGCAACGGGCCGGGCGGGGAGCACCCCGCCCGGCCCGTCCGCGTCCGTGGCGCTACTTGACGGCCTTGAGGGCGTCGACCACGCCCGAGCCGTAGTACGCCGTCTGGCCCCACTTGGCGGTGCAGGTGGTCGCGTCGATCAGCTTGCCGGTGGCGTCGTACACCTTCTCCGGGCAGGCCTCCTTCGTGGCCTGGGCCTTCAGCATGGCCTGGAGCTGCGACGGGCTGGCCGTCGGGTGCGCGCTCTTCAGCAGCGCCGCGACGCCCGCGACGTGCGGGGCGGCCATCGAGGTGCCCTGCTTGTAGCCGTAGCCGCCGCCGAGGACGGTCGACAGCACGCGGCCGTTGGCGTCCGGGGTGGCCGGGACCTGCCACTTGTCGCCGCCGGGAGCGGCCACGTCGACGACGCCCAGACCGTAGCTGGAGTAGTACGACTTGAGGCCCTTGTCACCCGTCGCGCTCACCGTGACCACGCCCGGCAGCTGGGTGGGGAGGTCCAGGCAGACCTTCGGGTCGATGGTGCGCGGCACCGGCGTGGTGTCGTTGGGGCTGGTGTCGTCGAGGATCGAGTCACCCGCCAGGTCGTGGTTGGAGTTGCCGGCCGAGGCGACGTGGAGCACGCCCTTGCGCTCGGCGTACTTGGTGGCCCGGCCGATGGCCTCCACCAGCGCCTTCTGGTCGTCGTCCGACTTGCAGTTGTAGAGCCACGGGTCGACGTAGTAGCTGTTGTTGGTCACCTCGATCCCCTTCTCGGCGGCGAACATGAAGCCGCAGACGACCGCCTCGGTGTAGAAGAGGCCGCTCCCGGGCTCGCTCACCTTGATGCCGGCGACCTTCGCGCCCGG
Source organism: Streptomyces sp. NPDC043896 (assembly GCF_056435605.1). Classification (NCBI taxonomy): domain Bacteria; kingdom Bacillati; phylum Actinomycetota; class Actinomycetes; order Kitasatosporales; family Streptomycetaceae; genus Streptomyces; species Streptomyces sp. NPDC043896. The sequence continues at coordinate 37,745 of NZ_JBWKEE010000025.1, read as the reverse complement.
CGCGACACCGCTCATGCCGACGCCGTTGCGGGCCGCGGCTATGGTGCCGGCCACGTGGGTGCCGTGGTCGCTGCCGTCCGTGTACGGACGCCAGGCGCCCTCGGTGGTGTCGGCGACGCCGCCGACGCAGTTGGCCGACTGCTCCTTGGAGAAGTTGGCGGCCAAGTCGGGGTGAGTGTCGTCAACACCCGTGTCGATGACACCCACCGTGACGTCCGGGCTGCCATCGTTGATCTTGTGCGCCGCGTCGGCCTTGATCGCCCGCAGGTCCCACTGGTTGGCCTCCAGGGGTTCCTGGCCCGGCTCGGCCTGCGCCGCGGCCTTGGCGGCGTCCGCCTCGCTCAGCCGCTGGGTCGTGCCCTCCTCGGTGGTCTGCACCGGCTGGAGGGGAGCCGTACGGGTGGCGCCGACCGAGTTGAACAGGCCGCGCTGCGCCCGCAGCTGCTTGGCGAAGTCGGGGTTCTGGGAATGCGCGACGATGACCCCGATCTGCTCGTGGGCGATCACCACCGTCCCGCCGGCCCGCTCGATGGCCTTCTTCGCCGCCGTCGCCGTGGCGTACACGTTCAGGTTCGCCACGTAGGACAGCTTCGGCCCGGTGGCGGACGGCTTCGCCGCCGTCACCGAGTCCGTCGTTCCCACCGGCGCGGCCGAGGCGGCCACGGAGGGCACGAGGGCGAGCGAGGCACTGAGCGCCAGGCCGACCGGTACGGCGAGGGCACGCCGGCGGCCGTGTCCCAGATGAGCCATGGGTTCTCCACATCATCCGTCAAAAAGCCGTCCGTGCGCGGTCGCGCCGGACGGGTTCATGACACGCGAACCTAGCGCTGACGTTCCCTTCTGCGCCATCAGTTCGAGAAAGAAGTTTTGAAAGAAACAGCGGGTGTTGAACCGTCCCGACACGCCGGCCGTGCCGTTGACAGGGGGGATCAGCACCACCGTCCCCCCACACGGAGGTTGTTTTGTCCGTCCCCACCGCACCCGCGTCACAAGGAGAACCCCCCGTGACCACCGAAGCAGCGCCGCCGCCGGGCGGCGCGGGACCGGCCCCGGCGCACCCGTCGGCCGAAGAGTTCACGCGTGTCCAGCAGAGCTCCGAATTCGCCGAACTCCGCAGCTCCTACCGGTCCTTCGCCTTCCCGCTCACCGTGGCCTTCATCGCCTGGTACCTGCTCTACGTCCTGCTGTCCAGCTACGCGGGCGGCTTCATGGGGACCAAGCTCTTCGGCAACATCAACGTCGCGCTGGTCCTCGGCGTCGCCCAGTTCCTGACGACCTTCCTGATCGCCTGGCTGTACTCGCGGCACGCCGCCACCAAGCTCGACCCCAAGGCCGAGGCCATCAAGAAGCGCATGGAGGCCGGAGCATGAGCCTGAGCACCAGCCCGGCCGCGGACGCCGTCCCCCGGCTCACGGTCGCCGCCGGGGCGGGCGAGCACCGCCCGCTGATCATCACCCTCTTCGGGCTGTTCGTCGTCGCCACCCTCATCATCACCGTCTGGGCCGGCCGCCAGACCAAGGACGCCGCCGACTTCTACGCCGGCGGCCGCCAGTTCACCGGCTTCCAGAACGGCCTGGCCATCTCCGGCGACTACATGTCCGCCGCGTCCTTCCTCGGCATCGCCGGAGCCATCGCCCTCTTCGGGTACGACGGCTTCCTCTACTCCATCGGCTTCCTCGTCGCCTGGCTCGTGGCGCTGCTGCTGGTCGCCGAACCGCTGCGCAACTCCGGCCGCTACACGATGGGCGACGTCCTCGCGTACCGGATGCGCCAGCGGCCCGTCCGCACCGCCGCCGGCACCTCCACCATCGTCGTCTCGATCTTCTACCTGCTCGCCCAGATGGCCGGCGCCGGCGTGCTCGTCTCGCTGCTGCTCGGCATCACCAGCGACGGCGGCAAGATCGCCGTCGTCGCGCTGGTCGGCCTGCTGATGATCGTCTACGTGACGATCGGCGGGATGAAGGGCACCACCTGGGTCCAGATGGTCAAGGCGGTGCTGCTCATCGCGGGCGCCCTGCTGATCACCTTCCTGGTGCTGCTGAAGTTCGACTTCAACGTCTCCGCCCTGCTGGGCCAGGCCGCCGAGAACAGCGGGCAGGGCACCAAGTTCCTGGAGCCCGGACTCAAGTACGGCAAGGACGGCCTGACCAAGCTCGACTTCATCTCGCTCGGCCTCGCCCTGGTCCTGGGCACCGCCGGCCTGCCGCACATCCTGATCCGCTTCTACACCGTCCCCACCGCCCAGGCGGCCCGCAAGTCCGTGAACTGGGCGATCGGCATCATCGGCGCCTTCTACCTGATGACGATCGCCCTCGGCTTCGGCGCCGCGGCCCTGCTCAAGAGGGCCGACATCCTCGCCTCCAACAAGGCGGGCAACACCGCCGCCCCGCTCCTGGCCCAGGAGATCGGCGGCGGACCGGACTCCACCGGCGGCGCGATCCTGCTCGCGGTGATCTCCGCGGTCGCCTTCGCCACCATCCTCGCGGTGGTCGCGGGCCTGACCCTGGCCTCCTCCTCGTCCTTCGCGCACGACATCTACGTCAACGTCATCCGCAGGGGACAGGCCACCGAGAAGGAGGAGGTGCGCGCCGCCCGCTGGTCGACCGTGGTCATCGGCGCCGTCGCGATCTTCCTCGGCGCCCTCGCCCGCGACATGAACGTCGCCGGCCTGGTCGCCCTCGCCTTCGCGGTCGCCGCCTCCGCGAACCTCCCCACGATCCTCTACAGCCTCTTCTGGAAGCGCTTCACCACCCAGGGCGCGCTGTGGTCGATCTACGGCGGGCTGATCGCGGCGGTCGGCCTGGTGCTCTTCTCGCCCGTCGTCTCCGGCAAGCCGACCTCGATGTTCAAGGACGCCGACTTCTACTGGTTCCCGCTGGAGAACCCGGGGATCATCTCCATCCCCCTCGGCTTCTTCCTCGGGTGGCTGGGAACCGTCCTCTCCAAGGAAGAGGCCGATCCCAAGAAGTTCGCCGAGCTGGAGGTGCGCTCCCTCACCGGTACCGGCGCCCACTGACAGGGGCTCGCCGAAACCGTACGAACACCCTGCGTGGCCGCGTCGTACTTCCCTACGACGCGGCCACGTTACGTATCGTTCATTCGGGCATCCCTGACGGACACACGGGTCGCGTACGCTCGGCTGTAGAACCTCTAGATCCGGACAGGGGAGGGGGCCCACAGTGCTTCTCGACACGTACGGCCGCGTGGCCACTGACCTGCGCGTCTCGCTCACCGACCGGTGCAACCTGCGGTGTACCTACTGCATGCCCGAGGAGGGCCTGCAGTGGCTGGGGAAATCCGATCTGCTGAGTGACGACGAGATCGTCCGGCTGATCCGCATCGCCGTGACCAGCCTCGGCATCACCGAGGTCCGCTTCACCGGCGGCGAGCCGCTGCTGCGGCCCGGCCTGGTCGGCATCGTGGAGCAGTGCGCGGCCCTGGAGCCCCGCCCCAAGATGTCGCTGACCACCAACGGCATCGGCCTCAAGCGCACCGCCCAGGCCCTGAAGGCCGCCGGCCTGGACAGGGTGAACGTTTCTCTCGACACCCTGCGGCCCGAGGTCTTCAAAACCCTCACGCGGCGCGACCGCCACCACGACGTCATCGACGGCATGGCCGCCGCCCGCGAGGCCGGCCTCACCCCCGTCAAGGTCAACGCCGTCCTGATGCCGGGCCTCAACGACGACGAGGCCCCCGACCTGCTCGCCTGGGCCGTGGAGAACGAGTACGAGCTCCGCTTCATCGAGCAGATGCCCCTGGACGCCCAGCACGGCTGGAAGCGCGAGGGCATGATCACCGCCGGGGACATCCTGGAATCCCTGCGCACCCGCTTCACCCTCACCGAGGAAGGCGCCGAGGAGCGCGGCTCGGCCCCGGCCGAGCGCTGGATCGTCGACGGCGGCCCCGCCACCGTGGGCGTCATCGCCTCCGTCACCCGCCCGTTCTGCGGCGCCTGTGACCGCACGCGGCTCACGGCCGACGGCCAGGTGCGCACGTGCCTGTTCGCCACCGAGGAGTCGGACCTGCGTTCCGCCCTGCGCTCGGGCGCCCCGGACGAGGAGATCGCCCGTCTGTGGAAGGTGGCGATGTGGGGCAAGAAGGCCGGCTCCGGCCTGGACGACCCGTCGTTCCTCCAGCCCGACCGCCCCATGTCGGCGATCGGCGGCTGACACCCGCCGCCCCGGACCGCCCGGGGGAGCCGCGGACGTCCGCGGGTGCCCCGGGGGGGGGGGGGTTGGGGGAGGTGGAGGGGAGGGGTGATTGGGCTCGGTCTGTCCCCCCTGGCGGGGTCTTGTGTTTGTGAGGTA
>NZ_JBWKEE010000025.1:0-33428 GCF_056435605.1 Streptomyces sp. NPDC043896 | reverse complement strand
GACCCGTCGTTCCTCCAACCCGACCGCCCCATGGTGGAGGTCGGTGACCAACCCCCACCCCCCCGACCCCCCCGGGACAGCCGCGGACGCCCGCGGCTGCCCCGGGCGGCGGGCGTTCGGGGCAGCCCCACCTACGGGCGTTCGCGCTCGGAACCCTCGGGCTGGACCCACTCGTCCAGCTTCACGACGTCCTTGAGGAAACCGCGGACCCCCAGGAATTGCGACAGGTGCTCGCGGTGCTCCTCGCACGCCAGCCACGTCTTGCGCCGTTCCGGCGTGTGCAGCTTCGGGTTGTTCCACGCCAGGACCCAGACGGCCGCGTCGCGGCAGCCCTTGGCGGAGCAGGAGGGGGTTTCGGGAGAAGTCACGGCCCCAACCCTACAAACGGAAGGGCGACGCCGGGCAGCCACGGGGGGAGCTGCCCGGCGTCGGTCCGTCGCTCCGACGGGGGATGCGGAGCGCGTAGGCAGTATGTCACGCACGACCCCGTGGGGTGCACCGGAACTTCATGATTGATCTGAGCTTTTATTGAGGTTTCCGGGCTCCAGTGCCGGGCGCACAGGCGCCGGGATGAAGTTCGACGGCAGATTGGGCGTCGACTCGCGCCCCGCGTTGGCGATGACCACGGCGATGTACGGCAGCAGCAGCCCGGCTGCCAGCGTCACGACGGCCACATGGCGCTCCACGTTCCACAGGACCACCGTGGCCACCACCGACAGGGTCCGGATGCCCATCGAGATGACGTAGCGGCGCTGGCGCCCCCGTACGTCCTCGGCCAGGCCCATCCGGGCTCCCGTGATCCGGAAGACCTCGGGCCCGTTCCGCTTCGTCCGCTGCATGCTCCACCACCCGATCCACCGCCGGACGTTCCCCGGTCCGGACCAGTCCACGGTACGCCGCTCGTCCCGGAGGCGAGAGAGGGGGTACCCCGAACGGCACGGTCCGAAATGCGAGGTACGCCGTACGGGTCGAAACTGGGCCCACATGCGCACCACGCGCCACGAGGAGGCTCGACATGCAATGGTTGTGGGCGATCATCGTCGGTTTCGTGCTGGGCCTCATAGCCCGCGCCATCCTGCCGGGCAAACAGCACCAGCCCCTCTGGCTGACCACCCTCTTCGGCATCGTCGGCGCCCTCCTGGGCAACGCCGTCTCGCGCTGGATCGGCGTCGAGGACACCCGGGGCATCGACTGGATCCGGCACCTGCTCCAGCTCATCGGAGCCGTCGTCATCGTCGGCCTCGGCGACATGGTCTACATGGCGCTCCGGGGCGGCAAACGCCACACCGTCTAGCACGGGCACGGCGAAGGGGCCGGCACGGACGACGCGTCCGTACCGGCCCCTCGGCCGTGCTCCGCGCGCCTCAGGCGCCGGTGACCTCCACCGCGGCCAGGTTCTTCTTGCCGCGGCGCAGCACCAGCCAGCGCCCGTGCAGCAGGTCCTCCGGGGCGGGGACCGCGTCCTCGGCGGTGACCTTCGCGTTGTTCACGTAGGCGCCACCCTCCTTCACGGTCCGGCGTCCCGCGGACTTGCTGGCGACCAGGCCGGTCTCCGCGAACAGGTCCACGACCGGGGCCAGCTCGGCGACCCGGGCGTGCGGCAGCTCGGAGAGGGCCGCGGCCAGCGTGGCCTCGTCCAGCTCCGCCAGCTCGCCCTGGCCGAACAGCGCCTTCGACGCGGCGATCACGGCGGCACACTGGTCCGCGCCGTGCACCAGCGTGGTCAGCTCCTCCGCCAGCGCCCGCTGGGCGGCCCGCGCCTGCGGACGCTCCGCGGTCTGCGCCTCCAGCTCCTCCAGCTCCTCACGGGACCTGAAGGACAGGATCCGCATGTAGGTGGAGATGTCCCGGTCGTCCACGTTCAGCCAGAACTGGTAGAACGCGTACGGAGTGGTCATCTCCGGGTCCAGCCAGACGGCGCCGCTCTCGGACTTGCCGAACTTGGTGCCGTCCGCCTTGACCATCAGCGGGGTCGCCATGGCGTGCACGTGCGCGCCCGGCTCGACCCGGTGGATCAGGTCGAGGCCCGCCGTCAGATTGCCCCACTGGTCGGAGCCGCCCTGCTGGAGGGTGCAGCCGTAGCGGCGGTACAGCTCCAGGAAGTCCATGCCCTGGAGCAGCTGGTAGCTGAACTCCGTGTAGCTGATGCCCTGCTCGGAGTCCAGCCGCTTGGCGACCGAGTCCTTCGTCAGCATCTTGTTGACACGGAAGTGCTTGCCGATGTCCCGCAGGAACTCGATGGCGGACAGGCCCGCCGTCCAGTCCAGGTTGTTCACCATGACCGCCGCGTTCTCGCCCTCGAAGGACAGGAACGGCTCGATCTGCGTGCGCAGCCGGTTCACCCAGTTCGCGACCGTCTCCGGGTCGTTCAGGGTGCGCTCCGCCGTCGGGCGGGGGTCACCGATCTGCCCGGTGGCCCCGCCGACCAGCGCCAGCGGCCGGTGGCCGGCCTGCTGGAGCCGGCGCACGGTGAGCACCTGCACCAGGTGCCCCACGTGCAGCGAGGCCGCGGTCGGGTCGAAGCCGCAATAGAACGTGACGGGACCGTCCGCGAAGGCCTTGCGCAGCGCTTCTTCGTCCGTGGACTGGGCGAACAGCCCGCGCCACTTCAGTTCGTCGACGATGTCCGTCACGGTCTCTCGACTCCTTACGAATTGTGGAAATGCCGAGCTCAGTCTAGGTGGATCAGACGCCCTTGCTGACCGAACTCATGTTGAAGTCCGGGATGCGGACGGGGGGCATCGCGGCCCGCGTGAACCAGTCGCCCCACTCGCGCGGAAGGGTCTTCTCGGTCCGCCCCGCCTCCGAGGCCCGCGACAGCAGGTCCACCGGCGACTCGTTGAACCGGAAGTTGTTCACCTCGCCCGTGACCTGCCCGTTCTCCACCAGGTACACCCCGTCCCGGGTCAGGCCCGTGAGCAGCAGCGTGGCCGGGTCCACCTCGCGGATGTACCAGAGGCAGGTCAGCAGCAGACCCCGCTCGGTGCCCGCCACCATCTCGTCCAGGGACTTCTCGCCGCCCCCGTCCAGGATGAGGTTCCCGAAGGACGGGGACAGCGGCAGCCCGGTCAGCGCCGCGCTGTGCCGGGTCGTGGTCAGCCGCGCCAGCTCGCCCTCACTGATCCACTCCGTCGCCGGGACCGGCAGGCCGTTGTCGAAGACCGACGCGTCGTCGCCCGAGCTGTGCGCGATCACGAACGGCGCGGACTCCAGGCCCGGCGCGTTCGGGTCGCTGCGCAGGGTCAGCGGCAGCCGCGACAGCCGCTCCCCGATCCGGGTGCCGCCGCCGGGCCTGGAGAAGACCGTCCGGCCCTCCGTCGCGTCCCGGGCCGTCGCCGACCACATCTGGTAGATCAGCAGGTCGGCCACCGCGGTCGGCGGCAGCAGGGTCTCGTACCGCCCGGCCGGCAGTTCGATCTTCCGCTCGGCCCAGCCCAGGCGTACGGCCAGCTCCGCGTCCAGCGCGGTCGGGTCCACGTCCTTGAAGTCGCGGGTGGCCCGGCCGGCCCAGGCGGACCGGGACCGGTCCGGGGACTTCGCGTTGAGCTCCAGCGTGCCGTTCGGCTGGTCGTGGCGCAGCCGCAGCCCGGTCGAGGTGCCGACGTACGTGGACGTCAGCTCGTGGTTCGCGAAGCCGTACAGTTCCCGGCCGCCCGCGCGGGCCCGGGCGAAGGCCTCGCCGAGGGCCGGGGCGAAGTCCGCGAACACCGCCGAGGACGTCTCGTCCGGGGCGTCGGTGAAGTCCGGGGAAGCCGGGGTGCCGGTGACCAGCGGCTGGGCGTCCTCGGCGGGGCCGGCCGCCCGGGCGGCCGCCTCGGCGGCCCGGACCAGCGGCTCCAGGTCGGCGGTGGTGACGGCGGAGCGCGAGACGACCCCCGAGGCCGTGCCCTCCTTGCCGCCGACGGTGGCGATGACCGTGAGGGTCCGGCCCCGGGTGACGCCGTTGGTGGTGAGCGCGTTCCCGGCCCAGCGGAGGTTCGCGCTGGACTCCTCGTCCGCGATGACGACGCAGCCGTCGGCGGTGGACAGCTCCAGGGCCCGCTCGACGATCTCGTGGGGCTTCGTGCGGTTCGGCGACATCAGCGTCCGGCCTCCTGGGTGGTGTTCAAGATGTTCACGTCGCGGAACAGGGCCGACGGGCAGCCGTGCGAGACCGCCGCGACCTGGCCCGGCTGGGCCTTGCCACAGTTGAAGGCGCCGCCCAGGACGTAGGTCTGCGGGCCGCCGACCTTCTCCATGGAGCCCCAGAAGTCGGTGGTCGTGGCCTGGTACGCGACGTCGCGCAGCTGCCCGGCCAGCCTGCCGTTCTCGATCCGGAAGAAGCGCTGCCCGGTGAACTGGAAGTTGTAGCGCTGCATGTCGATCGACCAGGAGCGGTCGCCGACCACGTAGATCCCGCGCTCCACCCCGCCGATCAGGTCCTCCGTGGAGAGCCCGCCCGGATCCGGCTGGAGCGAGACGTTCGCCATCCGCTGCACGGGCACGTGCCCGGGGGAGTCGGCGTAGGCGCAGCCGTTGGAGCGGCCGAGGCCGGTCAGCCTCGCGATCCGCCGGTCGGTCTGGTAGCCGGCCAGGGTGCCGTCCTTGACCAGGTCCCAGCTCTGCGCCTCGACGCCCTCGTCGTCGTAGCCGATGGTGGCCAGGCCGTGCTCGGCCGTGCGGTCACCGGTCACGTTCATGATCGAGGAGCCGTACTTGAGCCTGCCGAGCTGGTCGAAGGTGGCGAAGGAGGTCCCCGCGTACGCCGCCTCGTAGCCCAGCGCCCGGTCGAGCTCGGTGGCGTGGCCGATGGACTCGTGGATGGTGAGCCACAGGTTGGAGGGGTCCACGACCAGGTCGTAGCGGCCGGCCTCCACGCCGGGGGCCCGCATCTTCTCGGCGAGCAGGGCGGGGATCTGCTCCAGCTCGGCGTTCCAGTCCCAGCCGGTGCCGGTCAGGTACTCCCAGCCGCGCCCGGTGGGCGGGGCGATCGTGCGCATCGAGTCGAACTCGCCGGTGGTCCCGTTGACGGCGACCGCCGTGAGCTGCGGGTGGACGCGCACCCGCTGCTGGGTGGTCGAGGTGCCCGCCGTGTCCGCGTAGAACTTGTTCTCGTGGACGGCGAGCAGCGAGGCGTCCACGTGCGCCACGCCCTCGGCCGCCAGCAGGCGCGCGCTCCAGTCGGCGAGCAGGGCCGACTTCTCGGCGTCCGGCACCTCGAAGGGGTCCACGTCGTAGGCGGAGATCCAGGTCTTGTCGGCGTGCACCGGCTCCTCGGCCAGCTCGACCCTCTCGTCCGAGCCGGCGGCCTTGATCACCTGAGCGGACAGCTTCGCCATGGCCACGGCCTGCGAGGCCACCTTGGCCGCGGCGTCCATGGTCAGGTCCACGCCGGAGGCGAAGCCCCAGCTGCCGCCGTGCACCACCCGGACCGCGTAGCCGAGGTCGGTGGTGTCGGAGCCGCCGGAGGGCTTGGCGTCGCGCAGGCGCCAGGAGGCGCTGCGGATCCGCTCCAGCCGGAAGTCGGCATGGTCGGCGCCCAGCGCGCGGGCCCGGGCGAGTGCCGCGTCGGCGAGCGCCCGCAAGGGCAGCGCGGTGAAAGCCGCGTCGATGGAATGGGCCACGGAAGTCCTCCCGGGGTCGGGGCCGGTCGCCCCGATCATGTCGCGCCCGGGGCGGCTGTGCCTACATCTTTCTGTAGGGACTCGACAGACCCCGTCGCGAGGCCCTGTCGGAGGTCGATTCTCCGTACACGAGGTGGGACCTATAGGTTTTCGGTAGTCCAGACCGCTAGCGAAAGGGTGATCCGTTGAGCCGCTCGGTTCTCGTCACCGGAGGAAACCGGGGCATCGGCCTCGCCATCGCCCGAGCCTTCGCAGAGGCCGGCGACAAGGTCGCCATCACGTACCGCTCGGGCGAGCCCCCGCAGGAGCTCATCTCGCTCGGCGTGCTGGCGGTGCGCTGCGACATCACCGACTCCGAGCAGGTGGAGCAGGCCTACAAGGAGATCGAGGAGAAGCACGGCAACGTCGAGGTGCTGGTGGCCAACGCCGGCATCACCAAGGACACGCTGCTGATGCGGATGTCGGAGGACGACTTCGCCTCCGTCGTCGACACCAACCTCACCGGCACCTTCCGGGTCGTCAAGCGCGCCAACCGGGGCATGCTCCGCGCCAAGAAGGGCCGCGTCGTCCTGATCTCCTCGGTCGTGGGCCTGCTGGGCTCGGCCGGCCAGGCCAACTACGCCGCCTCCAAGGCCGCCCTGGTGGGCTTCGCCCGCTCCCTCGCCCGCGAGCTGGGTTCCCGCAACATCACCTTCAACGTCGTCGCCCCCGGCTTCGTGGACACGGACATGACGAAGGTGCTCACCGACGAGCAGCGCGCGGCCATCGTGGCGAACGTCCCGCTCGCCCGGTACGCGCAGCCCGAGGAGATCGCGGCAGCCGTCAGCTTCCTGGCGTCGGACGACGCCGCGTACATCACCGGAGCCGTCATTCCCGTTGACGGCGGATTGGGCATGGGTCACTGATCACCATGAGCGGAATTCTCGAGGGCAAGCGGATCCTCATCACCGGTGTGCTGATGGAGTCGTCCATCGCCTTCCACACCGCCAGGCTGGCCCAGGAGCAGGGCGCCGAGGTCATCCTCACCGCGTGGCCGCGCCCGTCGCTGACCGAGCGCATCGCCAAGAAGCTGCCCAAGCCGGTCAAGGTGATCGAGCTCGACGTCACCAACGACGAGCACCTCGCCCGCCTGGAGGGCCTGGTCCGCGAGGAGCTCGGCGGGCTCGACGGTGTCGTGCACTCCATCGGCTTCGCCCCCCAGGACGCCCTCGGCGGCAACTTCCTGAACACCCCGTTCGAGTCGGTCGCCACCGCCATGCACGTCTCGGCGTTCTCGCTGAAGTCGCTGACCATGGCCTGCAAGCCGCTGTTCCCGGCGGAGGGCGCGGCCGTCGTCGGCCTGACCTTCGACGCGCAGTTCGCCTGGCCGCAGTACGACTGGATGGGCCCGGCCAAGGCCGCCCTGGAGGCCACGAGCCGCTACCTCGCCCGTGACCTGGGCAAGGAGAACATCCGCTGCAACCTGGTCTCGGCCGGCCCGCTGGGCTCCATGGCCGCGAAGTCCATCCCGGGCTTCTCCGACCTGGCGGACACCTGGAACCACCGCTCGATGCTGGAGTGGGACATGAGCGACCCGGAGCCGACCGGCCGCGGTGTCGTCGCGCTGCTGTCGGACTGGTTCCCGAAGACCACCGGCGAGATCGTCCACGTGGACGGCGGCCTGCACGCGATGGGTGCCTGATCCCGGGACCCCTCCCGTCGTACGGCGGTGGCCGCGCCTTCCCTGCGGAAGGCGCGGCCACCGCCGTTTCCGCGTGCGGAGCAGGAGGTGTGAGGGGGGCTCAGGGGGCCGTCGCACCGCCCCGTTCGCTCGCATGTCCGACGGGAGACCGGATCTTCCCGAGTCGAAAACCGTGACAGATGCCTGCAAAATGACCATGCCGGGATCTTCCCGGTGTGTTCGGGGAGGAGGTACGAGCGTGCGCGCGAGGCCGAGCCGAGCGGTATCGCTGCTGGTCACCTCAGTGTTCCTGACCGGCCTCCTGGGCCCCGGAGCCCTCGCCCAGACCGGCGTACGGGAACCCGTGCCCGGGTCCGAACCGGGCGGCGCGGCCGTGGTCGACCTCGCCGACATCCCCGCCGAGCCACCCGTACGGCCCGCCCGGCCCGCCGCGGAGCTCTTCGGCGCCGACTGCGACACCGAGATCACCGGTTCGACGGTCGTCGCGTCCTGCCACAACGGCTACCCCGAGACCGACCTGCTCCGCCTCCACGTCGAGTGCGAGCGCTGGTGGGACGTGGACGGGGACGGCGCCCTCGTGCCCCTGGACCCGGCCGGCCGGACCCGCCTCACCGGCCGCTGCTGGAAGGAGGTCCGCACGGCCTGGGTCAGCCACCGGCGCACGCCGTAGCCTCCGTCTGCCCGTCCGGCCGTCCGGCCGGTCCTCCGTCCCGTGTCCGGTCCGGTCGTCCCGTCAGGCGGGCGTCTTGCCCAGGCAGACGAACGGGTAGCCCGCCGCCTCCGCCGCCGCCGTGTCCGCGTCCCCGCGCCGGACGGCCTCGATCAGCCGGGCGTGGTCCAGGTGGTCGGCCGGGTTCAGCTCGGTGCCGACGTCCGTCCGCAGCCAGTCCGCGACCAGGTCGCCGAGGTCCGCGTACAGCTCGATCAGCACCTCGTTGTGCGAGGCCGTGACCACCGCCATGTGCAGGCTCACGTCCGCCGCCACGAAGAGCTCCGCGTTCCCGCTCGCCCACGCCTCCTCACGCCGCGCCAGCAGCGCGTCCAGCTGTACGAGGTCCCGCTCGGTCCGCCGCTCCGCCGCCAGCCGCGCCGCCGAGGACTCCAGCGTCGAGCGCAGCTCCGCGATGTGCCGGGGATCGGCCCCCGCGAAGCGCCGGTGCATCACCCCGGCCAGCTCGCTGGTGGCGAGCACGTACGTCCCCGAGCCCTGGCGGATGTCCAGGAGCCCGTTGTGCGCGAGGGCGCGGACCGCCTCCCGCACGGTGTTGCGCGCCACGCCCAGCAGCTCCACCAGCTCGGGCTCGGTGGGGATCCGGCTCCCTACCGGCCACTCACCGGACGTGATCTGGTTCCTCAGCTGCGAGATCACCTGATCGACGAGCGCGGAACGCCGGGGCGAGGTCAGCGGCATGGCGGGTGGAGTCCCCTCGGGGTCGGCTGGACGAAGACTGGACGAGACCGTTCAAGACTGGACAACCAATCATCCCATGATTCTATGATGGAGGGATGCACGACGAAGACATCCAGACCATGAACCGCCCGGCGGGCGTCCGCGGAGCCGCCGCCCCGCCCGCTCCCGCCCCCGCCGCCCCCACGTGGCTGGGCCCGGTGCTCGTCGTCGGAATCGTGCTGGCCGCCCTCAACCTGCGGCCCGCCATCACCAGCCTCGGCGCCCTCTTCGAGGAGACCCGCACCGGCCTCCACATGAGCGGCACCGTCGCCGGCCTCATCACCTCGGTCCCCGCCCTCTGCTTCGCCGTCTTCGGCGTCACCGCACCCCGGCTCTCCCGCCGCTTCGGCCCCGCCGCCGTCGTCTGCGCGGGCATGGCCGCCGTCGCCGCGGGCCTCCTGATCCGCCCCTTCGCCGACAACGCCGCCGGGTTCCTCGCCGCCAGCGCCCTGTCCCTGGCCGGCATAGCCCTGACCAACGTGCTGCTCCCGGTGATCGTCAAGCGGTACTTCCCGGACCGGGTCGGCACCATGACCGGCCTCTACTCCATGGCCCTCGCCGCCGGCACCTCCCTCGCCGCCGCCGCGACCGTCCCGCTCACCGACGCCCTCGGCGGCAGCTGGCGCACCGGCCTGCTGATCTGGGCCGTCCTCGCCGTGGCCGCCGTACTGCCCTGGCTGCCCATCGCCGCAGCCGGACGCCGCGAGAAGTCCGCCGCGCCCGCCGCCACCACCGAAGGCACCGGCCCCTCCGTCGTCCGCAGCCGTACCGCCTGGGCCCTGGCCTGCTACTTCGGCCTCCAGGCGACCGGCGCCTACGTCACCATGGGCTGGCTCCCGCAGATCTTCCGCGACGCCGGAGTCTCCGCCTCCACCGCCGGAGTCCTGCTCGCCGTCACCATGGTCATGGGCGTCCCCCTCGCCTTCGTCATCCCCGGCCTCGCCGGACGGATGCGCAACCAGGGCCCCATCGCCGCCGTCCTCGGCGTCTTCGGGCTCGTCGGCTACCTCGGGCTCCACCTCGCCCCGGCCGGCGGAGCCTGGGCCTGGGCCCTGCTGCTCGGCATCTCCAACTGCGCCTTCCCCCTCGTCATCACGATGATCGGGCTCCGCGCCAAGTCCCCCGCCGGGGTCGTCAAGCTCTCCGCCTTCGCCCAGAGCACCGGCTACCTCATCTCCATCCCCGGCCCGCTGGTCATCGGCACCCTCTACCAGCACAGCGGCGGCTGGGACCTCCCCCTGGCCCTGATGGCAGCCCTCCTCGTCCCCCAGATCATCCTCGGCGTCCTCGCCGGCCGGGACCGCACGATCGAGGACGAATGCGGCATGCGAGACTGAACGGCATGTCGCCCGTACTCGAACCCAACCCCCAGAACGGCCACAAGAAGCTCGGCCTCGTGCTCGGCGCGATGCTCCTCGTCACCGTGGTCATCGCCGTCATCGCGACCCTCGCCTCCCCCTGACCCGCAGGGCACTCCGGCGGAGGGTGGGGATATCCCCACCCTCCCCTAGGGGGCCAGGTTCAGGGTTGTCTGGGGTGCGCCCCGGATGGGAAGCGCCCCTTCGGATCCATAGATTCGAAGGAGAGCGAGCCCGTCCGACCGCACACACACGGAGGCGGCCATGTCGGCCCCCACGCACGTCCCCGGCCCCCGCACCACCGGCCCCGACACCCGCCTGCGCTGGTGGACGCTGGCCCTGCCCGCGCTCGCCTTCGGCCTCCTCCTGACCCTCCTCGCCGGCTCCGGCCACGCCCACGCCGCCACCGGCGAGACCTCCCCGCTCCTCCAGGTCACCCACCAGCTGCTGCGCGCCGTCGGCTGACCCGCGTGCGCCCGGCGCGCCCCACCCCGGGGGGACGGACCCCCAACACCCGGAGCCCGGTGGCTCGTTTCGTGCGAAGCTGGGGGCCATGAGCGCCGACACACCCCGCAGGATCGCCCTCCTCCGGCACGCCAAGGCCGACTGGCCCCAGGTGTCCGACCACGACCGCCCCCTGGCGGAACGCGGCCGAAAGGACGCGCCCGCCGTCGGACTGAAGCTGGCCGAGACCGGCATCACCTTCGACCTGGCCCTCTGCTCCACCGCCGCCCGTACCCGGGAGACGTGGAAGCTCGCCGTCCAGGAACTCCCGTCCCGGCCCAGGACCGCGTACGAGGAGCGGATCTACGAGGCGTCGCCCGGCGAGCTCATCGCCCTGCTCAACGAAACCCCCGACGACGTGTCCGACCTCCTCGTCATCGGCCACAACCCCGGCATGCACGCCCTCGCCGACGTCCTCGCCGCGCGCGCCGAGGACGACACCCTGACACGGATGACCCGCACGGGCTTCCCCACCGCCGCGCTGGCCATCCTCTCCTTCACCGGCTCGTGGAAGTCCCTCGAACCCGGGGTGTGCACCCTGCTGGACTACTGGACCCCCAAGGAGCACTGAGCCGTACGGGTACGCCCGGCCGACGACGCCGTACGGGCCCGGGGCCGCCGCGCCCCGGGCCCGCGTCCGCCCTCACCCCACCGGGCAGCGGGCGGCCACCGCCGGGAAGCCCGCGTCCCGGGCCTCCCACAGCTCCGGGTAGAACCGCCGGTACACCGAGGCCCGCAGATGCGCCGTACCGCTGCTGCCGCCCGTCCCCGCCCCGCCGCCGATCTGGCGCTCCACCAGCAACGCGTGGCAGGCCCGCCACTCCGTCCACACCTCGTCGTGGTCGACCAGCGCCTCCGACAGCTCCGCCAGCTCCGCCCACTGCGCCGGATCACCGTCCCGCGGCCCGGCCGCCAGCCGCGCGTACGCCTCCCACCGCTCCTCCCGCGTCCCCACCGCGAAACCGGCCTTGGACAGCAGCCCCGTGAACGCCTCCCACAAGGTCGCCTCCGCCAGCCGCCCGCGCAGCCGCTCCCGCTCCGCACCGGCCAGCCCGCCGATCACCCGGGACCCGTACTCCCCGTCCAGCCAGTCGGCACCGCACAGCGCGGCGATCTCCAGGTACTGCGCGGACTGCTGACCGCTGCTGCTGCCCAGCGCCCCGCGGAAGGCGTGGAACTCCCGCGCCGGCATGGCCCGCAGCGGCAGGATCGCCGCGATCGACGCCCGGGTCAGCACCACGGCCCGCCCCAGCATCGCCCGCGCGCCGCGCGCGTCGCCCTCCAGCATCCGGTCCCGGGCCGCGGCCAGGTCGCGCAGCAGCTGCCCGAACCACAGCTCCTGCACCTGGTGCACCGTGATGAACAGCAGCTCGTCGGCCACCCCGTCGGCCAGCGGCACCTGGAGCGACAGCAGCTCCGGCAGCCGCAGGTAGTCCGGGTACGTCACGGACGCGGGGCGGGTGATCGTCTCAGACATCGGTGTCCTCCGGGGCGCGCAGTCCGTGGGCGGCGAACGCGTCCGTGACGCCGGGCAGGTCGAAGGCACCGGCCTGGGCGCACAGCCGCAGGGTGGAGCGGGAGATCGTCTGGATGCGGTCCACGCCGGCGCTGCCGCCGTAGCTGTCCGCGAGGACGGCCTCGACGCGGTCCTCGTCCAGCCCCGCCAGCCGCAGCGACACCCGCACCGGCTCCAGGTCCCAGTCGAGGGCCGCCCGGATCATCGCGGGCAGCGCCCGCGCCGCCAGCACCCGGCGCCGGCCGTCGAGGCGCGCCCACAGCTCCAGGAAGAACGCCGAGAAGAAGCGGTGGTGGCGCCCCTCGTCCTTGGCGTGGTCGCGCATCAGCTCCCGTACGGTGCTCACCACCGTCGGG
Organism: Streptomyces sp. NPDC043896; assembly: GCF_056435605.1. Classification (NCBI taxonomy): domain Bacteria; kingdom Bacillati; phylum Actinomycetota; class Actinomycetes; order Kitasatosporales; family Streptomycetaceae; genus Streptomyces; species Streptomyces sp. NPDC043896. The sequence continues at coordinate 20,960 of NZ_JBWKEE010000025.1, read as the reverse complement.
TCCTGCGGCACCTCGTTGAGCACGGCCGTGATCAGCGTCTCGAAGACCACCGCCTGCAACTGCCCGGCCAGCACCGGGTCCTCGGGCAGCAGCCGCCGGCCCGTCTCCTGGAGCGCCGTGACGAAACCGCCGTAGTCGACGTCCGGGACGGCGATGCCGGTGACGGCGGCGATCTGGTCGGCCAGGTCGAGGCTGTACAGGGCGTGGTAGCCCTCGTCGCAGTAGACCTTGAAGGCGTCCATCCGCAGCGCGGTGGGGAAGTGCAGGCCGGAGTTGCCGTTGGCGACGGGCTCGGCGGCCCCGTTGACCACCCGGGTCTCCAGATGGGTCGTCGAGTGCAGGAACTGGTACAGGTGCCGTACGGAGATCTCCCGGACCCGCTCCGGGGCCAGCGCCTTCACCTCCGGGTGGGCCAGGTGCGGCACCAGGGCGTCCGGGAAGAAGATGCGGCCCTGTTCGGCCTCGGCGTGGAAGATCCGCCGTACTCCGCCGCGTACGCCGGCGGTCTCGTACCAGCGGTCGAGGGGGCCAGGGGCGGTGCTCATGGGCGCGGTCCGTTCGCAGCAGCAGGGGAGGGGGAAGGGGCGGGGGAGCCCAGGTGGGCGGCGATCCGGCGGACCGCCTCGGCGACCAGCGGGGCCTCGACGGTGTGGCACAGCCGGAACCAGCCCGGCTCGGGCGAGCGGAACGCCCCGCCGGGCAGGATGCTGACCTTCGCCTTCTCGAACAGCTCCCGCCACAGCAGCCGCTCGGCCTCGAAGCCGGTGCCGGGCAGCCACCGGCGCAGGTCCAGCCAGACGGAGAACCCCGCCCCGGCCGGGGCGTACGGGATCCCGTGCCGCTCCAGCAGGGCGGTGAGGTGCCCGTACGAGTCGCCGAGCCGCCGCCGGCCCGCCGACAGGAAGGACGCCACCCACACCGGATCGCCGAGCAGCCCGGCCAGGGTCTGCTGGGTGGCGGTGGAGACGGGCGCGAAGTACGCCATCGCCCGCGCGGCCTCCCGTACCCGGGGATCACGCGTGTGCAGCACCCCGGTCTTCAGGCCGGGGAGCCCGAAGTCCTTGGCGAAGCCCCAGACCACGTGCGTGCGATCGGCCCAGTCGGGGTTGACGGCCGGGTCGGCGGCGCTGGTGAAGGCCTGCTCCCCGAAGACGGCGTGGGCGTAGATCTCGTCGGAGACCAGGTCCACGTCGTGCGCGCGGACCACCCGCAGCAGGCCGGCCAGCACCTCGGGCGGGTGCACCTCGCCGATGGGGTTGGAGGGGGAGGACAGCGCGACGGCGCGTACGGTGACGCCCCGCGCGGCGGCCTCCGTCAGCGCCCGGTCCACCGCTGCGGCCGTCAGCCGGAAGCCGTCCCGGGGGTCGAGCGGCGCGGGCAGGATCCGGGCGCCCGAGCGGCCGCCGAGATCGGTGTCGAAGGCGCCGTAGTAGGGGGCCGGTACCACGATGGCCTCGCCCGGATCGCACAGGACCGAGGCGATCGCGTCCAGCGCCCCGGTCGCGCCGCTGATCACCACCAGGTCCTCCGCGTCCAGCGGGGTCCGGCAGGTCGCGGAGAGCAGCGCGGCCACGCGTTCGCGCAGGAGGTCGGTGCCGTGCAGCGGCGCGTACCGGGCGGTGGCCTCGGTCAGGGGCCCCAGGGCGGCCGTCCGGTCCTCCAGCAGGTCCCAGAGCAGCCGGTTCTCGGCGGTGCCCAGGTTGAGGTAGCCGTCGGGGCGGGTGAGCGGATCGTACGGCTCGGCCTCGGCCCGGAAGTGGGCCTCGGCGATCGCCGGGGTGTCGGCGAGCAGCCGGGCGGCCTGCCGGGAGACGCGGGAGGCTCGCGGGGCATGTGGGGTCTGCGGGGCCTGTGGGGCCTGAGGGGCTCCGGAGGTCATCGGGCGCCCCCGCTGTCGACGCCGGCACCGGTGAGCAGACCCGGGTGCACGCCCAGGCCCATGGAGGCGTCGATGACGGCGCCGTGCAGCGGCGCGGAGTGCTCGCCCGCCAGCCACCGCACCTGCTCCGCGATCTCCTCGGAGGTGATCATCCGCCCCCGGGGGAGCCGCGCGGAGAGGGCGGCACGCTCCTCGGGCGAGAGCCCGTCCAGGGTGCTGGCCTGGAACATCGTGGTCTCCACGGCCCCCGGGCACAGGGCGAAGACCTGCACCGGGGTGTGCACCAGCTCGGCGGCGAGGTGCCGGGTGAGATAGGTGAGGGCGGCCTTGCTCATCCCGTCCGCCGGGTGGAAGCCGGGGAACTGGAAGATTCCGCCTCCCACGCTGGAGATGTTGATGATCTTGCCGAAGCCGCGCTCCAGCATCCCCGGCAGCACCCGCTCGCTGAGCCAGAGCGGACCCACCGCGTTGATCTGGAAGAACGCGGGGGCCTTGCCCTCGGCGTCGCCCCCGGTGTAGTGCTCGATGGTCTTCGAGCCGACGGCGGCGTTGTTGACCAGCACGTCCACCGGGCCCGGCAGCCGGTCGAAGAGCAACTCGTGCTCGTCCCAGTCCCCCTGGCTGAAGGGGAAGGCCTCCACCTTGGAGCGGCCGGTCAGGGCCAGCTCGTGCACCAGCTGTTCAGCCCGCTCCCGGCCGTTGCGGTAGGTGAACCAGACCGTCCAGCCCTCCTCCGAGGCGAACCTCTCCACGCAAGCCCGGCCGATGCCGCCCGAGCCTCCGGTGATGAGCACACTACGAGTCATCGTCGTCCCCTTGAACGATCAAGGCTGACCGCGTTGCCGGTGTCGTGAACCGGCGACGCGGTCAGAGATTTGATCTCAAGTGGACGGCAGAGGGAGCCAGTCCGGATCGGAGTCCCCTGGACTCCGCCTCGTGCGCGGTGTCCGGGGAAGCCGCACGCCCGGCCGGAGGGATCCGGCCGGGCGTACGGGGAGTCGGGGTGCGGGCGAGGTCCCTCAGGCCAGGTCGGCCGCTTCCACTTCCTCGCGCGTCACACCGAGCAGGTACAGCACGGCGTCCAGGAAGGGGACGTTCACGGCGGTGTGGGCGGCCTCGCGGACCACCGGCTTGGCGTTGAAGGCGACGCCCAGCCCGGCCGCGTTCAGCATGTCCAGGTCGTTGGCGCCGTCACCGATGGCCACCGTCTGCGACAGCGGCACCCCGGCCTCCGTGGCGAAGCGGCGCAGCAGCCGGGCCTTGCCCGCCCGGTCCACGATCTCGCCGGTGACCTTGCCGGTCAGCCGGCCGTCGACGATCTCCAGGGTGTTGGCCGAGGCGAAGTCCAGCCCCAGCCGCTCCCGCAGGTCGTCCGTCACCTGCGTGAACCCGCCCGACACCACGCCCACCTGGTAGCCGAGCGTCTTCAGCGTCCGGATCAGGGTCCGGGCGCCCGGCGTCAGCCGCACCTCGGAGCGGACCTTGTCCACCACCGACGCGTCCAGCCCCGCCAGCAGCGCGACCCGCGCGTGCAGGGACTGCTCGAAGTCCAGCTCACCGCGCATGGCCCGCTCGGTCACCTCGGCGACCTCGGCCTCGCAGCCGGCGTGCGCGGCGAAGAGCTCGATGACCTCGTCCTGGATCAGGGTCGAGTCCACGTCCATGACCACCAGCCGCTGGGCCCGGCGGTGCAGGCCCGCCGAGACCACGGCCACGTCCACGCCGATCTGCGCTGCGGTGGTGGCGAGCGCGGTGCGCAGCGGCTCCGTCTCGACACCGGACACGGCGAACTCGACGGCCGTCACCGGGTACTTGGCGAGCCGGAAGATGCGGTCGATGTTGCCCCCGGTGGCGGTGATCCGGGCGGCGATGGTGGCCGTGGACTCCGCGGTGAGGGGGTGCCCGAGGACGGTGACGTGGGAGCGGCCGCTGCCGCGCGGCCGGTTGTCACCGGTACCCGAGATGATCTCCGCCTGCAGCTTGAGCGACTCGGCCCAGCTGTGCACGGTGGCGCGCAGCTCGCCCTCGGAGCCGACGGAGGGCTTGGTGACGAGGACGCACAGGACGATGCGGCCGCGGGTGACGACCTGCTCGATGTCGACGACGTCGACGGAGTAGGCGGCGAGGGTGTCGAACAGCCCGGCGGTGATCCCGGGACGGTCCTTGCCGAAGATCTTGACGAGGAGGGTGGGGACGTCGGAGGTCTGCGAAGCGCTCATGGTGCCCACACCGTATCTTCCCGCCCCCCTGCCCCGGACCCCCGTCCCATCCTTCAGACTCGTACGCGCGGCCCCGCCGGCGTTCCGGGCGACGGGGCCCGGGGGCGGCGCCCCCGCAAGGGGTCCGGGCGCGGCCCCGGGGAACGGGCGGGGGCGGGGCGCGGGGCGGCCCGCGCAGCGGTACACCCGCCCGGAGGGGCCGGCGGCCCCGCGTGAAGAAACCGTGGCACTGTGCGCGCGCCGTGAAGGAACCGGCGGGCGAGAAGTCCCGTATCTCACCCTCCGGGTGCCTTTCGACCCCGTCGGCGCCCGCACGCGGCCCTCCCGCGGAAGGCCCCGATTCCACATGTGGCCCCAGGCCTGAAATAGTTCCCCCGGATGTTCGCCATCCCTAGACTCCCTGACGTCGTTCTCCCTGGACGCCAGGGGGATTCTCGGGGGACCTAAGTGGGGCTGGAGTGCCGGAACTCGTACTGGAATTGAACGGAAGGACTTGGACGCTCGATCCGTCCAGGTCGTACTCGCTGGGGCGCGACCCCCAGGGAGACATGGTGATCGATGACGCCCGGGTGTCGTGGCGGCACGCCACCATCAGCTGGAACGGCCGGGGTTGGGCCATCGAGGACCACGGCAGCACCAACGGCACCTACGTGCACGGCGCGCGGGTCCAGCAGGCGGAGCTCGTGCCCGGTACGCCGGTCCACCTGGGCAACGCCACCGACGGTCCGCGGCTGAACCCGAGCGCGGCCGCCGCGGCGCAGCCGGCCTACCAGGCCCCGGCCGCGCAGCAGCAGGCGTACCAGGCGCCCGGCCGGCAGCAGCCGCCGCAGGCACAGCAGCCCGCCTGGGACCAGCCGGCCCCGCAGCAGCCGCAGCACCAGCAGCAGCCGTACGTACCGCAGCAGCAGGGCGGCGCCCAGCAGGCCGCGGCCCCCGGCTACAGCAGCGACCACCGCAGCCCGACGACGTTCCACCAGATCGCCGTCGGCCGCGTCATGCGCATCGGCCGTGCCCTGGAGAACGAGCTCGTCGTCTCCGACCTCCAGGTCTCGCGCCACCACGCGGAGTTCCGCTCCACCGGCGGCCGCTTCGAGATCCACGACCTCGGCAGCCACAACGGCACCTACGTCAACGGCCAGCCGCTGCCCAAGTCCGGCACCGCGCTGCTCGGCCCGAACGACATCGTCGGCGTCGGCCACTCGACGTTCCGGATCGTCGGCGACCGGCTCGAGGAGTTCGTCGACACCGGTGACGTCTCCTTCTCGGCCCGCCACCTCACGGTCACCGTCGACGGCGGCAAGCAGATCCTCAAGGACGTCACCTTCGGCGTCCCGGAGAAGTCGCTCATCGGCGTCATCGGCCCCTCCGGCTCCGGCAAGTCCACGCTCCTGAAGGCGCTCACCGGCTACCGGCCCGCCGACCAGGGTGACGTCCTCTACGACAACCGCAACCTGTACAAGCAGTTCGCGGAGCTCCGCCAGCGCATCGGCCTGGTCCCGCAGGACGACATCCTGCACAAGGAGCTGAAGGTCAGCACCGCCCTGAAGTACGCGGCCAAGCTCCGCTTCCCGGGCGACACCGCCGAGGCCGAGCGCGCCGCCCGCATCGACGAGGTGCTGCGCGAGCTCAAGCTCGACATCCACAAGGACAAGAAGATCACCGCCCTCTCGGGCGGTCAGCGCAAGCGCGTGTCCGTGGCCCTGGAGCTGCTGACCAAGCCCTCGCTGATCTTCCTCGACGAGCCGACCTCCGGCCTCGACCCGGGCATGGACCGCGACGTCATGCAGCTGCTGCGCGGCCTCGCCGACGACGGCCGCACGGTCCTCGTCGTCACCCACTCCGTGGCCGAGCTCTCGCTCTGCGACAAGCTGCTCGTGATGGCCCCCGGCGGATCCGTCGCCTACTTCGGCCCGCCGGACGAGGCGCTGAACTTCTTCGGCTACACCACCTGGGCCGACGTGTTCTCCGCCTTCGAGAACTACCGCGACTACGACTGGGCCGGCCGCTGGAAGGGCTCGCAGCACTACCAGCTGTACGCCGCCGAGCTCGACGCCGTCGCCCCGCAGCAGGTCGCGATGCCGACGCCGCAGCAGATGAACCCGCCGAAGCCGCAGGGCTGGGGCTCGCAGCTGTGGACGCTGATCCGCCGCTACGTCTCGGTGATCGTCTCCGACAAGGGCTTCCTGGCCCTGATGGTGCTGATGCCCGCGGTCCTCGGCTTCGTCTCCACGGTGATCCCGGCGAAGTTCGGCCTGGCCCCGCCGACCCCGCCGTCCCGATTCAACGGCGACGCCGGAACGATCATGCTGATCCTCGCGGTCGGCATGTGCTTCTCGGGCGCGGCCAACTCGGTCCGTGAGCTGATCAAGGAACGCGTCATCTACGAGCGGGAACGCGCGACCGGCCTGTCCCGGTCCGCGTACCTGATGTCGAAGGTGATCGTCCTCGGCGTGATCACGGTCATCCAGGGCGTGATCATCTGCGCCATCGCCTTCACCCCGCGCAAGCTGCCCGCCGAGGGCCTCTTCATGAGCCCGGCCGTCGAGCTCTGCGTCTCGGTCACCGCGCTCGGCTTCACCGCGATGATGTTCGGCCTGGTGATCTCCTCGCTGGTGAAGACCGCCGAGAAGACCATGCCGCTGCTCGTCATGTTCGCGATCGTCCAGGTCGTCTTCACCGGTGTCCTCTTCCAGCTGTACGACAAGATCGGCCTGGAGCAGTTCGCCTACCTGATGCCCTCCCGCTGGGCCATCGGCGCCGCCGGCACGACCCTGAACCTGGGCAAGCTCATGGCGCCGTGGGACCCGCAGAACCCCACCAACACCGACCCGCTGTGGGACCACACCGCGGGCCAGTGGTTCCTGGACATCAGCGTCCTGCTGCTGCTCGGCATCATCTGCGGCTTCGCGGTGGCGCGCCTGCTGCGCCGCCACGAGCCCGAGGTCATGCGCAAGTAGCGGACCCCGCGCCCCCACGCGCGCACGCCGAACGCCTCAGGGCGGCACCCGGAACTCCGGGGGCCGCCCTGAGGCGCATGGGGGGCGTGGGGGCGTGGGCGCTCAGTAGGCGCTGTTCACGTTGTCCATCGAGCCGTAGCGGTCGGCGGCGTAGTTGCACGCGGCGACGATGTTCGCGACCGGGTCGTACTGGTCGAACTTGGTGCCCTTGACGTGGTACGCCTTGAAGGTCGGGGCGATCACCTGGAGCAGGCCCTTGGACGGGATGCCGTTCTGGGCGTTGATGTCCCAGTTGTTGATCGCGCGGGGGTTGCCGCTCGACTCGCGCATGATGTTGCGGTGGATGCCGGCGTAGGTGCCGGGGATGCCCTCGCGCTTCATGATGAAGAGGGCTTCCTTGATCCAGCCGTCGAGGTTGTTCGCGAAGACCGGGGTGCGGGCCGCGGAACGGCTCGCGGCTTCCTTGGCCTCGCGGTCCTTCTTCGCCTGCTCCTCGGCCTTGGCCTTCGCGGCGTCCTTGGCCTTCTGGTCGGCGACGACCTGCTGGGCGCCGACGTGCTTCTGCACCGACTGGGTCCACGCGACCGGGGCGACCTCGAACGTCTGGGCCTGAGCAGGCTCGGCACCGGCGGGGACGAGGGAGAAGGCGAGGGCGGCGGCACCGAGGGTGGCGACACCGGCGATCGACAGCTTGTGTGCCTTCGTCAGACGACTGTGACCGGGAGTGCTGGAAGCAGACATGCGGGGCAACCTCTTCGAATAGCGGGGGCCGCAGGAAAGCGCCGCTCGGATCCGGGATCCGCGGCGCTGTGCGACGGCAGCCATTCTTAGCGGCGGCAAAATCGCCTGGCAAAGGTGTGACGTACGATCCCGGTTAGTGGATCACGGCCCCTCGCCGAAGCCGGATTCGCGGCCCCGCCGCTAGGCGCAGCAGCACTGACGGGGTCTTTATCCGTCCACTACGCGGCTTCGTAAGTGATGTGCGTCCTATGCCCGGGCTCACATCGACCACGTAACGGTCTCACCCAGAGTTGCGCACGCAATTCAATGTGTGACCGAACTCCGCCTTCCGGACGAGAGAACGCCCCCGCACCTCATCCCCGGGGCAGAGAACCGGCCCGCACACCCCCTCCCCCAGCCGTACGCCCCCGGGCCGGCCCGGGCACGGGACCCCGTCCCAAGACCTACGCCCGCGGCCCGATCCCGCAGGTCAGGGCCGCCGGTACGGTGAGCCCATGCACAACGGACCCGCTACGGGATCACTGGCGGCCGTCAGCACCGCGCTGCTCGCCATGAGCCGCCGGCTGGAGGTCCACGACGTCCTGCGCACGATCGTCGCCTCCGCCCGCGAACTGCTGGACGCCGAGTACGCCGCCCTGGGCGTCCCGGACGACCACGGGGGCTTCGCCCAGTTCGTGGTGGACGGCGTCAGCGAGGAACAGTGGCGCCGCATCGGCCCCCTGCCCCGCCAGCACGGCATCCTCGCCGCGATGCTCCACGAGGAGACCCCCGAGCGGCTGGCCGACGTACGGAAGGACCCGCGCTTCGGCGGCTGGCCCGCCGCCCACCCCGAGATGTCCGACTTCCTCGGCCTGCCCATCCGGGACGGGGACGAGAACCTCGGCGCCCTCTTCCTCGCCAACAAGAACGGCCCGGACGGCTTCACCGACGAGGACGAGGAGCTCCTCTCCCTCCTCGCCCAGCACGCGGCCATCGCCCTCACCAACGCCCGCCTCTACGAGCGCAGCCGCGAGCTGACCATCGCCGAGGAGCGCTCCCGGCTCGCCCACGAGCTGCACGACGCCGTCAGCCAGAAACTGTTCTCCCTGCGCCTGACCGCCCAGGCCGCCGCCACCCTCGTGGACCGCGACCCGGCCCGCGCCAAGGGCGAACTCCAGCAGGTCGCCGTACTCGCCGCGGAAGCCGCCGACGAGCTCCGCGCCGCCGTGACCGAGCTGCGGCCCGCCGCACTGGACGAGGACGGCCTCGTCGCCACCCTGCGCGACCACGTCCGCGTACTGGACCGCGCCCACACCGCGCGCGTCACCTTCTGCTGCGACGGCATACGGGCCCTTCCCGCCTCCCAGGAGGAAGCGCTGCTCCGCGTCGCCCAGGAGGCCCTCCACAACGCCCTGCGCCACTCGGGCGCCGACCGCGTCGAGGTCACCCTGGCCCGCACCCCCGAGGGCGGCGCCGTGCTGCGCGTACGGGACTGGGGCCGCGGCTTCTCCCCCTCCACCGTCCGCAAGGCCGGCCGGCACCTCGGACTCGTCTCCATGCGGGACCGCGCGAGCGGCGCCGGGGGACGGCTGGAGGTCCGCTCGGAGCCCGGCGAGGGCACCACGATCGAGATGGAGGTCCCCGGTGGCTGACACCCCCGGCCGCGCCCGGATCCGCGTCCTGCTGGTCGACGACCACCAGGTGGTCCGGCGCGGCCTGCGCACCTTCCTGGAGGTCCAGGAGGACATCGAGGTGGTCGGCGAGGCCGCCGACGGGGCGGAGGGCACCGCCCGCGCCGAGGAACTGCGGCCCGACGTGATCCTGATGGACGTCAAGATGCCCGGCACCGACGGCATCGAGGCCCTGCGGCGGCTGCGCGACCTGGAGAACCCGGCCCGGGTCCTGGTCGTCACCAGCTTCACGGAACAGCGGACGGTGGTCCCCGCCCTGCGGGCCGGCGCCGCCGGATACCTCTACAAGGACATCGACCCCGACGCGCTCGCCGGGGCCATCCGCTCCGTGCACGCGGGACACGTCCTGCTCCAGCCCGAGGTCGCAGAGGCCCTGCTGGCGGCCCAGGACGACCAGAACGGCCCGGGCGGCCGCCCGGGGGCCCTGACCGACCGCGAACGCGAGGTACTGGGCCTGATCGCAGACGGCCGCTCGAACCGGGAGATCGCCAGGGCGCTCGTACTGTCGGAGAAGACGGTGAAGACGCACGTCTCGAACATCCTGATGAAGCTCGACCTCTCCGACCGGACCCAGGCCGCGCTGTGGGCCGTCAGACACGGAATCACGGAGTAGGGAGTGCGGGGCCCGGCAGGTAATGGGCTGAGCTGAGATTCATACGGTCGGGTGTATGTAGCCCACATGGCGTATCCCGGCCGCGGGCCGGCCGTTCTCCATGGCGTGCCGCGACGGCTGGTCGCGGCAGACGTACTGGAGGACGAGAACGTGAAGAACTTCAAGAAGGCCGCAGCCGTCACCATGATCGCGGGCGGCCTCGTCGCCGCCGGCGCCGGTGTCTCCTCGGCGCACGGCGGTGCGTCCGCGGAGGGCGAGGCCCTGCACTCGCCCGGCGTGGCCTCCGGGAACCTGCTCCAGGTCCCCGTGCACGTCCCCGTGAACGTGGTCGGCAACACCGTCAGCGTGATCGGCCTGCTCAACGGCGCGTGGGGCAACACCGGCGTCAACGCCTGACCCCGCCCCGGCCCGCGGCCCCGCCTTCCCCCCTCTCCCCGGGAAGGCGGGGCCGCCGCCTGAAACCCCGCCGGGGCCGGACGGCTACAGGCTCTCCACCGCCGAGTTGTACGCCGCCACCAGCGCCCGCCGGGCGACCCGCTCCACCGGCCGCAGCGCCTCAGCCCGCGCCGCCATCTCCGAGGCGGCCACCGCACCCCCGTGCCCGCGCTCGTACGCCAGCGACACCATCAGGTCCACCCGCTGCGCCAGCGCCAGCACCCGCACCGCCCGCGCCGGATACCCCGGCGCGAGCACGTCCCGGCCCGCCTCCGCCCGCGCCCGGTACGCCGACAGCGCCGCCTCCGCGACGGGCCCCGACGCCGCCACGTCCAGCCGCGTCAGCACCACCGTCGCCTCGCGCAGCGCCTCGGCCAGCTCCCGCTCCGCCTCGCCCAGCGTCGGCACGTCCGCCGGCGGGGCCTCCCGTACCGGCAGGCAGTGCCACACCACCGAGACGTGCACGTCACCCGCCGGGCCAGCCTCCGTGACCTCCGGCACCAGCCCCAGCGCGGCCCCCGCGCACACCACCGCCTCCTCGGCCTCCAGCGCCCGCTCGTTGAACTCCGGCGGCCCGCTCAGCCCCAGCGGATGCCCCGCCACCGGCAGAGCCACCCGCAGCCCGGTCACCCCCAGCGCCCGCAGCCGCCCCAGCGCCAGCGTGAGCCCCACCGGCCCCGCCTCCCCGGGCAGCCCCGCCACCCGGTGCACCGAGTCCTCGCCCACGATCGACAGCGCCGCCTCGTCGGGCGAGACCAGACCGGCCAGCAGAGCGTTCCCCCAGGCGGCCAGCCGCCCTGAACGTGGTTCGAAAAGCATCCCCCCACTCTACGGATCCGCCCCCCGGACCGGCCTGGCGCCCGGAGCCCTCCCCGAGTGGCGTAGGTTTTCCCCTGGGGCTGCGCCTGCCGGCGCACAGAGAACCGTGACTGCAAGGGGTGACAACACGCTCATGAGCGATGTTCTGGAGCTGGTGGACGTATCCGTGGTCCGCGAGGGCCGGGCTCTGGTGGACCAGGTCTCCTGGTCGGTGAAGGAGGGGGAGCGCTGGGTGATCCTCGGCCCCAACGGCGCCGGCAAGACCACGCTGCTGAACCTCGCCTCCAGCTACCTCTTCCCCACCAAGGGCACCGCCACCATCCTCGGCAGCACCCTCGGCAGGCCCGGCAGCGACGTCTTCGAGCTGCGCCCGCGCATCGGCGTCGCCGGCATCGCGCTCGCCGACAAGCTCCCGAAGCGGCAGACCGTCCTGCAGACCGTGCTCACCGCCGCCTACGGCATGACCGCGACCTGGCAGGAGGAGTACGAGGACATCGACGAGCAGCGGGCCCGCGCGTTCCTCGACCGCCTCGGCATGAGCGACTACCTCGACCGCAAGTTCGGCACCCTCTCCGAGGGTGAGCGCAAGCGCACCCTGATCGCCCGCGCCCTGATGACCGACCCCGAGCTGCTGCTCCTCGACGAGCCCGCCGCGGGCCTCGACCTCGGCGGCCGCGAGGACCTCGTCCGCCGCCTCGGCCGCCTCGCCCGCGACCCCATGGCCCCGTCCATGGTCATGGTCACGCACCACGTCGAGGAGATCGCCCCCGGCTTCACGCACGTCCTGATGATCCGGCAGGGCAAGGTCGTCACCGCGGGCCCCATCGACCTGGAGCTGACCTCCCGCAACCTGTCGAAGTGCTTCGGCCTCCCGCTCATCGTCGAGCGCAACGAGCACGACCGCTGGAGCGCCCAGGGCCTGCCCCTGCGCTAGGTCCTGTCGTCAAACTTCCGTCTGCCCCGCGACGCCTTGCACGCGCTCTCGCCGCACCGGGCGGAAGCCCGAGTACGTCCAGTACGAGGGCTGCCGCCCGGCACGCCGAGAGCACGCACCAGACGCCGCGGGGCCGCCCTCCGGGCGACGACGGCAGTTTGACGACAGGCCCTAGCCCCGGCGCCATGCCCGGCGCCAGGCCCCGCCGTTCGCGCCCTGTCCGGCCGCGCCCGCCCGACCTACCATGACCATGTGGACATCGACGCGTGGGTGTGGTGGCTCATCGGCGCGGTCGGACTGGGCATCCCCCTCGTCCTGACCGCCCTGCCGGAGTTCGGCATGTTCGCCGTCGGCGCGGTCGCCGCCGCCGTCACCGCGGCCGTCGGCGGGGGAGTGGTGGCCCAGGTCCTGGTCTTCGTCATCGTGTCGGTCGCGCTGATCGCCGTCGTACGGCCGATCGCCAACCGCCACCGCGACCAGCGGCCCCAACACCGCAGCGGCATCGAGGCGTTGAAGGGCAGATCCGCCGTCGTCCTCGAACGGGTCGACGGCAGCGGCGGCCGCATCAAGCTGGCCGGCGAGATCTGGTCCGCCCGCGCCCTCGACTCGGACACCAGCTTCGAGCCCGGCCAGTCCGTCGACGTGGTGGAGATCGACGGGGCTACCGCCGTCGTGATGTGACAAGCAGCCTGCTCGCTGCCCCGGGGTCTGCCAGACTCCGCTGAACGGGGCAGCACAGACAGCCGGAAGGGCACGGGGAACACATGCAACCGATCATCATCGTCCTGATCATCCTGGTGGTACTGGTCTTCATCGCCCTGGTCAAGACGATCCAGGTGATCCCGCAGGCCAGCGCGGCCATCGTCGAACGCTTCGGCCGCTACACCCGCACCCTCAACGCGGGCCTCAACATCGTCGTCCCGTTCATCGACTCCATCCGCAACCGGATCGACCTCCGCGAACAGGTCGTCCCCTTCCCGCCGCAGCCGGTCATCACCCAGGACAACCTGGTCGTCAACATCGACACCGTCATCTACTACCAGGTGACCGACGCCCGCGCCGCCACGTACGAAGTGGCCAGCTACATCCAGGCCATCGAGCAGCTCACCGTCACCACCCTGCGCAACATCATCGGCGGCATGGACCTGGAGCGGACCCTCACCTCCCGCGAGGAGATCAACGCCGCCCTGCGCGGGGTCCTCGACGAGGCAACCGGCAAGTGGGGCATCCGCGTCAACCGCGTCGAGCTCAAGGCCATCGAACCGCCCACCTCCATCCAGGACTCGATGGAGAAGCAGATGCGCGCCGACCGCGACAAGCGCGCCGCCATCCTCCAGGCCGAAGGCGTCCGTCAGTCGGAGATCCTGCGGGCCGAGGGCGAGAAGCAGTCCTCCATCCTGCGGGCCGAGGGTGAGGCCAAGGCCGCGGCACTGAAGGCGGAGGGCGAGGCCCAGGCCATCCGCACCGTCTTCGAGTCCATCCACGCCGGCGACGCCGACCAGAAGCTCCTCGCCTACCAGTACCTCCAGATGCTCCCGAAGATCGCCGAAGGCGACGCCAACAAGCTCTGGATCGTGCCCAGCGAGATCGGAGACGCGCTCAAGGGCCTCTCGGGCGCCATGGGCAACTTCGGGCCCCTCGGCGGCGGCTCCACCGGCTTCAACCCGCAGAACCCCGGCAAGGGCACCCCCGGCACGGACGCCACCGCCGAGCGGCGGGAACAGCCCCCCATCGACTGACGCCGCCCTCCCCTTTTCGTGCATGATCGGTGAGGCCCCTCGACCTTCACGGCGGGGAGGCGACTCACTCACGCAAAGGGGATGGCTCCGTCCATGTCCATGTCCATCTGGGAATCGCTCGCGGTCTTCGCCGCCGGGATCGGCGCCGGCACCATCAACACCATCGTCGGCTCCGGCACCCTCATCACCTTCCCGGTACTGCTCGCCACCGGGCTGCCGCCGGTCACCGCCAACGTCTCCAACACCCTCGGCCTGGTACCCGGATCGATCAGCGGAGCCATCGGCTACCGCAAGGAACTCCAGGGCCAGCGCGGCCGCATCCTGCGGCTCGGCTCCGTCTCCCTCGTCGGCGGGCTCGCCGGAGCCGTCCTGCTCCTGACCCTGCCCTCGGACTCCTTCGACACGATCGTCCCCGTCCTCATCGGACTGGCCCTCGTGCTCGTCGTCCTCCAGCCCCGGCTCGCGGCCGCCCTGCGCCGCCGCCAGGAAGCCGCTGGAACCGGCCCGGGCCACGCCGACGGCGGCCCCGTCCTGCTGACCGGCATGCTGCTCTCCAGCGCGTACGGGGGCTACTTCGGCGCCGCGCAGGGCGTCCTCTACGTGGGCCTGATGGGCCTGCTGCTCCACGACGACCTGCAACGCATCAACGCCGTCAAGAACGTGCTCGCCGCACTCGTCAACGGCATCGCCGCCGTCTTCTTCCTCTTCGTCGCCGACTTCGACTGGACGGCCGTCCTCCTCATCGCCGTCGGCTCCACCATCGGCGGCCAGATCGGCGCCAAGGTCGGCCGCCGGCTCTCCCCGACCGTCCTGCGCGGCGTCATCGTGACGGTCGGGATCCTCGCCATCGTCCAACTCCTGCTCCGCTGAACGACGTAGAACAAATACGTCGCCCAGCGGGCCCGGGGCAGTGCGGAACTAGGCGGTGCGCGCCAGCCACTCCGGCAGCGCCTCCTCACCGCCCACCCCCAGGGCGAGCAGCATCGCGTCCGCCGGAGACGGCACGAAGGGCTTCCGCAGCAGCGGCATCCCCGCCTCCTCCGGCGTCCGCGCCGCCTTGCGGTGGTTGTCCTCGGCGCAGGAGGCCACCGTGTTCAGCCAGGTGTCACCACCCCCCTGAGCCCGCGGCAGCACGTGGTCCACGGTCGTCGCGCGCCTCCCGCAGTACGCGCACCGGTGCTGGTCCCTGACCAGCACCCCCCGCCGCGACCAGGGAGCATGTCTTCGGAAGGGCACCCGTACGTACCTGCACAACCGGATCACCCGCGGCATCGGAAGGTCCATGGTGGCCCCACGCACACGGAGCTCGGGGTGCGACTGTTCGACGACGGCCTTGTCCTGCAGGACCAGGACCACCGCCCGGTTCAGCGTCACCGTCGACAGCGGCTCGAAGCTCGCGTTCAGTACCAGCGTGTCCCGCATCTCGCCCACCTCCCGTGTGCAGGCCCGCGACCACCCTGGCGGCAAGGCCCGCAACCACTCTGGCCGCGCGCGCCACGCGGGACAACGCAATAAAAATGCCCGGTCCAGGCCTTCTTTAGACCAGGACCGGGCAAACACAGGGAGAACGATCAGCGGGTCGGCGACTCGTACTCGGCGATCAGCTGCGCACGGCCGAGCGCGTGGAACCGGAGGTGGAAGCCGACCACCGCGGGCGAGGAATCCTCATCGGTACCCAGCTCCTCCCGGTCCACCGCGTACACGGTGAACACGTACCGGTGGCGCTCCCCGCGCGGCGGAGCCGCACCGCCGAAGTCCCTGGTGCCGTAGTCGTTGCGCACGTGCACCGCGCCTTCCGGCAGCCCCTCGAAGTCCCCGCTGCCCGCACCCGCCGGCAGGGAGGTCACCGAGGCCGGGATGTCGAAGAGCACCCAGTGCCAGAACCCGCTGCCCGTCGGGGCGTCAGGGTCGAAGCAGGTCACCGCGAAGCTCTTCGTCCCCTCGGGGAACCCCTCCCACCGCAGCTCCGGCGAGATGTTCTTGCCCGTGAGGACCTGCGCCGCGTGCAGGTCGGCGCCGTGGGAGACGTCCTCGCTGGTCACGCTGAAGGACGGCACCTCCGGGTGGAAATCGTGCGGAAGGGGCGCCCTGTTCGGCTGGGCCACTGCTGTACCTCCTGAGGGGAAAACGCGTGCGGGCGTACGCACCCGAGCCTAGAACCAGTTGCGCTGCGAACCGACCGAGGCGATCCACTGGTTCAGGTACGCCGCCCAGTCGGTCCCCTGGTACGACTGCAGACCCACCTGGAAGCAGCGGTAGGTGTCGCTGCCCTCGCTGAACAGACCCGGCTTCTTGTCCATCTCCAGCACGACGTCCATCTCGTTCCCGTCCGACACGAAGGTCAGCTCGACCTGGTTCAGCCCCCGGTACTGCGACGGCGGCAGGAACTCGATCTCCTGGTAGAACGGCAGCGTCTGCCGCGTCCCGCGGATGTGACCGCGCTCCATGTCGGCGCTGCGGAAGGTGAAGCCCAGCTGCGCGAACGCGTCGAGGATCGCCTGCTGCGCCGGCACCGGGTGCACGTTGATCGGGTCCAGGTCGCCCGCGTCCACCGCGCGCGCGATCTCCAGCTCGGTGCTGACCCCGATGTTCATCCCGTGCAGGTGCCGGCCGCCGAAGTGGGTGACCGGCGTCTCCGCCGGGATCTCCAGGCCGAAGGGCACCACGTGCAGCGCGCCGGCCTGCACCTTGAAGGCACCGCCGAGGCGCTGCTTGGTGAAGACGACGTCCTGCTTGTACTCGCCGTCGCCGCCCTCCACCTCCACGCGAGCCTGCAGGCCGACGGACAGCCCCTCGATCTGCTGCTCGACGGACCCGCCCTGGATCCGCACCTCGCCCTGGACGATCCCGCCCGGCACCACGTTCGGCTCGGTGATGATCGTGTCCACCGAAGCGCCGCCGGCACCCAGGCTCGCGAACAGCTTCCTGAAGCCCATATCAATCTCCCCTACACGGATCTACGTATCCAAGGCCAGGCGACCTGCGTCGCTACTACCCCTTACCACTGCGGAACCTTAGGCCCCGGTTGCAGGGGCGCGTGTTCCACTACGCTCGACCGGATGAGCGCGCGCCCCGACCGTACGCCCCTGCCCCGGTCCTTCTTCGACCGCCCGGTCCTCACGGTGGCCCCCGACCTGCTCGGCAGGATCCTGGTCCGCCGTACTCCGGACGGCCCCGTGGAACTGCGCATCACGGAGGTGGAGGCGTACGAGGGCGAGGCCGACCCCGGCTCCCACGCCTTCCGGGGCCGCACCGCCCGCAACGCGTCGATGTTCGGCCCGCCCGGACACGCGTACGTCTACTTCATCTACGGCATGTCAAGGCGGTCAGCATGAACATCGACTTCCTTGCCCACCCAGCCGAAGAGGTCGCCCCCAAGCTGCTCGGGACCGTCCTCACCTGCAAGACCCCCGAAGGTACCGTGAGCATCGCCATCACGGAGACCGAGGCGTACTCCGGTGAAGCTGATCCAGCCTCCCACGCCTACCGGGGCCGTACAGCCCGCAACGCCACCATGTTCGGCCCCGCAGGACACCTCTACGTCTACCGCTCCCATGGTCTCCACTGGTGCGCCAACGTCGTCACCGGGACGGACGGCATCGCCTCGGGTGTCCTCATCCGGGCCGGCAGGGTCATCGAGGGGGAAGACCTGGCGCGCATGCGACGAGGGGCGAAGGTCGAGAGTCCACGTCTCGCCCGAGGTCCGGGGAACCTCGGCCAGGCGCTCGGCATCACGGCAGAGCACAACGGCGCAGACCTCCTGACAGGTACCTCGGTCATGTTGTCCGAGGGCGAGCCGGTACCCGCCGCGCTCATCCGGGTTGGCCCTCGGGTGGGGGTGAGCAGGGCCCACGACTGGCAACACCGGTTCTACCTCGCCGGTGATCCAACGGTCTCGGCGTACCGACTGAGCCCGAGAGCCAGGCCGCCCGCCGGACCCTGAGCCGCTGTGCGCCTTTCTCACGGCTCGCCGGTGGGTCGGTGCGGAAGTTGAGCCGTAAGACGGGTGGTCGCTTGCGAGCGTGGCGCGTGGCGTGGTCCTTGCCGGTCGAGTGACGGCCGCGGTGCGCGGGCCGGACGGGTGATGGTGCGTCTCGCTGAAGGTGGCTCAGTCTCGGTCCACCTGAACCACCGCTGCGTCCGGCCACTACGGTCGCTCAACCTGGTCAGCGCCGAATCTGGATGACGATCAAGGCAGCACTGACCTAGCGTTCCGCGCATGACATCCCCACACGGCCACTTCGACGACAAGCCCAGCGTGACCATCCGCTGCCAGGACACCTCCTCCGTGGTCGTGACGTTCTGCGACCGGTTCAGCTTCGACGCGGACTCCGTGCACTACGCCGTCGAGCTACGTGCCCCGGGCCTGACCGCTCGCGTCAACGAGGTCGTCGCCTGGATCCGGGACAGCGATCTCACCACGTTCCTGGACGAGCTCGCTGCCGACTACCAGGGATGGGACGGCGAACGGAGCTGGCAGACCAACGACCGAGACCTGACGGTGTCGGCCGTCTTCCGATCCGGCGGCTACGTCGGGCTGACCTGGGCCCTGCGGCCGTGGCCACAGGCCGCTGGCGGCTGGGGCGCCTCGGTGATCACCTGGCTTGAGGCCGGCGAGCAGATGACTTCCCTGGCGGCCGACGTTCGGAGCTTCCTCACCGGGGAGCAGCCGTGACATCCGGTATGCGCATCACCTGGACGTTGGCGGGATCCGGGTGGGCCGACTGCACCCTTGAAGATCACCAGGCGAAAGTCGAGCTCACCGCGTCCTACATCAGCAATGCGCCCGAGGAGTTCCTGACTGCGGTGGCCCGGCTCGTCGCCGGTGAGGCAGAGCCCCGTGCCCAGTTCGAGGCCGAGCCGACCGCCTACCGGTGGATCTTCTACCGCGAAGGTGAAGTCACCTGGATCCGCGTGCTCGAACTGCGCGACGGCAGTGACCGCGACAACAAGGGAACCGAAATCTGGTCGAGTCAGCTCGGAGTCGATCAGCTCGCCCGATCCGTGATCCGCTGCTTCGACGACGTTGTACAGACCTACGGCGAGAGCGGCTACCGAGGCAAGTGGGGTGAGCACTTCCCCCGAACCGAGCTCGAAGCCCTCAGACGGCTCTGGCGCCACCGGCATCCCCAAGACGCGTAGGCCGGGGACAGCGCGCACTGTTCAGGTTGAGCGAGACGAGTCAGCTTTGTGCAATAGCCCCCGGCCAGGTCGCCGCCGTCGCTTCCGACCGCACGAGACCGAGTCCAGGCCCGAAGGCTTGGGCGTCCACCTCTGAAGAGAGACCGGGCCATCAGTGCCCGGTCCACCCCCGCAACGAAAGGGGAGCGGTCCAACATCCAGAAGTCCTCGACATCCGGCAACGGGTTCCCTCGCTCGGTCACGTCAAGGATGCGGATGTCCTCCCGGCGAGCACGTGTGGGGCGTAGCACCGGGAGAACTCGAAGCGCAGGTACTCGGAGAGCGGTCGACTCAGGACGTGCACTCGCCCCTTGCTCCTTCCCTCGCCGCACAGCCGCTTCAGGTCTTCCGTGGACGCCGACGAGTAGGTTTCCGGGTCGACGCGCTTGCCTGCCCTGAAGGCTGCGAGTTCGTCCGACCCCTGCGGTACGAGGTACTGGGGCAGGGTCTCCAGCCGCCACGCTTCCGACTGGAAGCCGCGGAGCATCGCCCGCCACTCCTCACCATCCAAGAGCACGAACGGCCTCCCGAAGAACACTCTCGGGGATCTCCACGAGCCCTTCCCCCTGCGGGGGAGTGAAGGCGCCGGACACGTCGCCCTGACGGCCGGACGGCGTGGACAGGTCGAGCACTCCCTGAGCTTGCGCGGCGGCGTGACGCCGGTCGTCTCGGCAAGGTCCACCAGGTCTTCAAGATCCCAGGGGGTGCGGTACATACGGTCGTAGTGGCGGGACACGATGGCGTCTGCCGTGCCGTCCTCCACCAGAGCCTTGACGCGCTCCCACTCCGGGCTCCGCTTGGTTCCCCGCTTTGTCGAGGCCGACGTGTCCTTCTCAACGATCGTGGCTACGACCGACCAGCCCTTCCGGTCGCACAGCGCCTGACTCAGCTCGACCTGTTGTGTCAGGTTCCCACCCTTGGATTCCTCGCCCCTCGGGGTGGGGCTGAGCCCGGCGTAGATGATCGCTCGCACCGTCTGTTGCTGCTTGTCGTCGCTTTGCCGACGCTGCCGGACCAACGACGTACATGCCTGGTGAGTTACCTACGCATGTGGTTCAGCCTCAACCTGGTGTGCGGCCCCCCGGGTCACGCGAGCGGGGTACTGCTGCGGGCGGGAGAGGTGACGGTGGGTGCCGAGCTGGCCGCCAAACGTCGACTCTCGGCCAGGAACCCGCGAGAACTGGCCAAGGGGCCGGCCCGCCTGGCCACCGCCCTCGACGTGGACCGCTCCCTCGACGGCGCGGACCTCTGTGCGGGCCCCGATTCCGCCCTGTCCCTCCTTACGGGCACCCCCACCCCGCCCGACCTGGTCGGCAACGGCCCGCGCACGGGAGTGGGCGGCGCCGGCGCCGCCCACCCCTACCGCTACTGGATCACCGGCGACCCCACGGTCAGCCCGTACCGCGCCCACGCGCCGCGCCGCCGTGCAACTTGACTCGATCTTGGGAGACGCCTAACGTAGCCCGAGCCGCACGAACGGGAGCACTGTTTCAACAGCCTCCCGGAGCGGCCAAACCACTACCTACGACTTACCCCCGGCGGGGTCATTCGGCGTTCCCGAATTCCCTGCCGACCGGCTCGATTATGAGTCGCGAGGGAAAAGCGTTAACGTAGTGACCACGCCGAAAGGGAAAGCGCGAAAGCGCAGGACCTCGAAAGCACCGAGGAAATCGGACAGGAAAGAGTCTGATAGAGTCGGAAACGCAAGAACACAGAACGAAAGCCCGGAGGAAAGCCCGAGAGGGTGAGTACGAAGGAAGCGTCCGTTCCTTG
>NZ_JBWKEE010000024.1:39992-138981 GCF_056435605.1 Streptomyces sp. NPDC043896 | reverse complement strand
CGTGATCGCCTTCGGCGACCCTTGACAGGCCGTCCCGCCCCGGAAAGCCGAAAGACTGCCGGGAAACCCCCAAAAGAACGGTCACGGGGCAAGAGGGGGAGGGGCGGGTCTCTCAGGGATCAGGCGAGGGGCCGGGGGCCGGTCGGCCGGGCATCCGGGCTCCCAGATGCCTGCTGCCAGGGCCGGGGGCGCGGCTACCTGCGGGAAAGGTCGATCAGAGCGACCTGCGGAGCACCCAGGCGCAGCAGATCGCTACGCGCTCCTCCCGGCCAAGCGTCCGGCGGCCGTCCGGGGCTGATACCTGCAGCAGAGGACGACCAGAGCAGCGCAGGAAGCGGTCAGGCGCGACAGATCGCTACGCGCTCCTCTGATCTCGGCGTCTGGCGGCCGCCTTGGGCTGGTACCCGCACCACATGGCGACCAGAGCGGACCGGGTTGCGGGTGGGCGCGTCAGATCGATACGCACCCCTGCTGTGACCCTCAGAGCACGGCGGGGTCGCCGGAGCGGACGGCGTGGAGGGAACGCTCGACGGTCTCGCGCTTCTCACCCACCGGGCCGGCGTAGTCGATGACGGCGCGCGCGGCCTCCTCGCCGAGGGTGCGGGTGATCACCCAGGTGGCGAGGTACTGGGAGGCCAGGCAGCCGCCTGCGGTGGCGATGTTCCCCTCTGCGTGGAAGGAGGCGTCCAGGACGGTGACGCCGCAGGCCTCGACGAAGGGACGGCTCGTCATGTCGGTGCAGGCGGGCATGTCGCCCAGGAGGCCGAGCTTCGCGAGGACGAGGGCGCCCGAGCACTGCGAACCGATCAGCTGGCGCGAAGGGTCGAGCGGCAGCATGGAGAGCAGCCTGTCATCGGCCACCACGTCACGTGTCTTCACACCGCTGCCGATCAGGACGACATCGGCCTCGGTCACGAAGTCCATGGGTCGCTGGCCGCTCACCTGCACGCCGTTCATCGACGTGACCACGGGCGTGGGCGTCGTGATGAAGGCCTCCAGACCCGACTTGTTGATCAGCGCCGACGCGATGAAACTGTCGAGTTCGTTGAAACCGTCGAAGGTCACCACGGCTACCTGCATCACGACTCTCCTTGTCCGTGCGCGTACTGCCGCCAGATGACGTCCGTGTCGTCCTGCGACACCAGGGCGAACCCCAGACGTTCGGGGACGGCCGCGCTGGCGGTATTGGCCGGGTCGTGCGCGATCTCCACGTACTCCACGCCCGGCAGGGCGAAGGCCTCACCGACCACGGCCGCCGCCGCCCGGGTGGCCATGCCCCGGCCGGTGGCACGCGGGTGCAGCCAGTACCCCAGGGCGCGCCCCCGGGGCTCGTCGGCGAGGTAGAGCGACAGACTCCCCACGGGCTCGCCTTGCACGGTGATCGCGTAGTTGTACGCCTCACCGCTGCGCCAGTTCAGCTCGCAGCCGGACAGGAAGTCCCGGGTGTGCTGCGGGGTGTGGGCCCGCGCCCAAGGCATCCACGGACTCAAGTGGTCGAGCGACTCCTCGCTCAGGCGGAGCAGGGCGTCGAAGTCGCGCTCCTCCCGCCAACGCCGCAGGGTGAACCCGTCACACTCGATGATCTCTCTCGGCCGCTCCATGGCCGTATCGTTTCGCCACAGACGTGATCATGGCAATGGGATTGACCCCGGACAACCGACAGACCCCGAGATGCGGGAAGTACGTCGCGATCGGCCGCGCCTGACCGCTTCCCGTGCTGTCCTGACCGTCCTCTGGTGCGGGCATCAGCCCCGGACGGTCGCCGGACGCCGATCAATGAGGAGCGCGTAGCGATTTGGTGCGCCTGACCGCTTCCCCCGCCGCTCTGATCAACCTTTGGTGCAGGTATCAGCCCCGGACGGTCCCCGGACGCCCATCAATGAGGAGCGCGTAGCGATCTGTCGCGTCTGGGTGGTCCGCAGGATGCTCCTGTCGTCCTTCCGTGCAGGTAGAGCTCCTGCGGCCCCGGGTCTCGACTGTTGAGGGCCCGGATGCCCGGCAGGGCGACGCCCAGTCCCTCGCCTGGTCCCTGAGAGACCCGCCCCTCCTGCTTTTGCCCCGTGACCGTTCTTCTGGGGGTTTCCCGGCAGTCTTTCGGCTTTCCGGGGCGGGACGGCCTGTCAAGGGTCGCCGAAGGCGATCACGAAGTGACGCGACGAAGGAGCGCCCTTGACAGGCCGGCACGACACGGAACGACGATGGGACTGACGGGAAACCCCCAGCACCTCCCCGACCCCGCCCAAGGGGCTACCGCCCCCCGGACCCCCGGCCCGTCCCACCCACGCCGCCCACCCCCTCACTCCTCCGGCGGGAACACCGCCTCGCCCGTGGCCGACAGGGTGATGAGGATGGCCTCCACCGGGCAGCCCTCGGCGGCTGCGAGGGTGGGTTCGTTGGCGTCCGTCTCCGGGGAGCGGGGGTGCGACTGGCGGGCCGAGTCGAGGGCGAAGGCGTCAGGGGCCTGGTTCACGCACATGCCCGAGCCGATGCAGACCCCCCGGTCGACCTCGACCTGCCAGCGGTCACCGCGATCCCCCATCACGCACCCGCCGGGAGGTGGATCATCTTGTGCTCCAGGTACTCGCTCAGCCCCTCCGGCCCGAACTCCCGCCCCACGCCACTGTTCTTGTAGCCGCCGAACGGCCCCAGCATGTCCAGGCTGAAGGTGTTCACGTTGAAGGTCCCGGTGCGGACCCGGCGCGCGAAGTCGACGCCGTGCTCCACGTCCGCAGTCCAGACGCTGCCGCTCAGGCCGAACTCCGAGTCGTTGGCGACCCGTACGGCCTCGGCCTCGTCCCCGTACGGGATCAGGCACACGACCGGGCCGAAGATCTCCTCGCGGGCGATCCGCATCGAGTTGTCGACGTCCCCGAACAGGGTGGGTTCCACGTACCAGCCCCGCTCCAGTCCCGCCGGGCGGCCGCCGCCCGCCAGGACCTTGGCGCCCTCCTCCTGCCCGATCCGGATGTAGTCGAGCGACCTCTGCTGCTGCCGCTTCGCGACGAGCGGTCCGAGCTGTGTCGCCGGGTCCAGCGGGTCACCGACCACGAGGGCCCCGGCCGCCGCCGCGAGGGCTTCGGCGATCTCCGCGTACCGGCTGCGCGGGGCGAGGATGCGGGTCTGGGCCACGCACGCCTGGCCGTTGTTCATCCAGGCGGCGGGGACGATCCCGGCGACGGTGCTCGCCAGGTCCGCGTCCGGCAGGATCACGGCGGCGGACTTGCCGCCGAGTTCGAGGGTGACCCGGGTCAGGTTGCGGGCGGCGACCTCCATGACCCGCTTGCCGGCGGCGACGGAGCCGGTGAAGGCGACCTTGTCGACGCCGGGGTGCCCGACCAGGTACTCGCTGACCTCGCGGTCGGCGGGCAGGATGGACAGTACGCCTTCCGGCAGCCCGGCCTCCCGTGCGATGTCGGCCAGGATGAAGGAGTCCAGCGGGGCTTCGGGGGACGGCTTGAGGACGACCGAGGAGCCGGTGAGCAGCGCGGGCGCGAGCTTCGCGGCGGCCACGAACTGCGGGACGTTCCACGGGATGACGGCGGCGACGACCCCGACGGGTTCGCGGCGTACGAGGATCGGGCCCAGCGCGCCCTGGCGGCGCTCCTCGTAGGGGTAGGCGGCGGCGACCTTGATGGCGGAGTCGTAGACCATCATCGCGCCGAGCGCCTGGGCGAGGACGCTCCAGGAGTACGGGGAGCCGTTCTGGGAGCTGATGGAGCGGGCGATCTCCTCGTGGCGGACGGCGATGGCGTCCTTGATCCGGGAGACGACGGCGATCCGTTCCTCCAGGGACAGGCGGGGCCAGGGGCCCTCGTCGAAGGCCTTGCGGGCGACGGCGACGGCGCGGTCCACATCGGCCTCGGAGGCGTGCGGGACGCTGCCGATGACCTGTTCGGTGTGGGGGGAGACGATCCGGATGGTGCCGGTGCCCAGCGGATCGGTCCATTCCCCGCCGATGAACAGTTGGCCGTGTTCCACGAGCTCGGTCATGTCCGATGCCTCCAGGGCTGCGCACGATCTCACCGATGTCGCAGAACTGATACCAGTTCTAGTTCGAGGAGTCCACGGTCAGGACGCCATCGAAGCCGACCGCTCGACCAGAGTCCACGAAGATCTCACGACTAGTCAGGAACCCCGATAGATGGTCGACTTGGGCTACCACTGGAACACGTTCTCATCAGCCCGAGCCAGCCGGGAGCCTCCATGCCGGACCCCAGCCCGACCCCCGCCCCGACCGCAACCCCCACCCCGACCCCTACGCCCGCCCCGACCCCCGCCCCCCAGGTCACCGACCACGGCGGGGGCGTCCACGCCATCCAGGTCCCCATCCCGGACAACCCCCTCGGCCACACCCTCGTCCACGTCCTCGACACCGACCGCGGCCCCGTCCTGATCGACACCGGCTGGGACGACCCCGCCTCCTGGGACACCCTCACCGCCGGACTCGGCGCGCTCGGCATCGCCGTCGCCGACGTGCACGGGGTCGTCCTCACCCACCACCACCCCGACCACCACGGCCTGTCCGGGCAGGTACGGGAGGCGTCGGGCGCGTGGATCGCCATGCACGCCGCCGACACCGAGGTCGTCGTACGGACCCGCTCCGCCGAGCCGGGCCACTGGTTCGACTACATGAGCGAGAAGCTGGCCGCCGCCGGGGCACCCGAGGAGCACGTCGCCCCCCTCCGCGCCGCCCGGGCGAGCGGCCGCGTCCGCACCCTGCCGGGACTCGGTGCCGCCGTCCCCGACAGGGAGATCGCGCCCGGCGAACTGCTCCCCCTCGCCGGACGGCGGCTGCGGGCGGTCTGGACCCCGGGCCACACCCCCGGGCACGTCTGCCTCCACCTGGAGGAGCGCCACCCGGCCGGCCTCCCCGGCAACGGCCGGCTCTTCTCCGGCGACCACCTGCTCCCCGGGATCTCCCCGCACATCGGCCTCTACGAGGCCCCCGAGGACACCCGGGTCACCGACCCCCTCGGGGACTACCTCGACTCCCTCGAACGCGTCGGCCGCCTCGCGCCCGCCGAGGTGCTCCCGGCCCACCAGCACGCCTTCACCGACGCGCCCGCCCGCGTACGGGAGCTGCTGGAGCACCACGAGCAGCGGCTGACCGGGCTGTGGGAGCTGCTGGGCGAACCGCTGACTCCCTGGGGACTCGCGGAGCGGATGGAGTGGAACCGGCCCTGGGCGCAGATCCCGTACGGCTCCCGGAACATCGCCGTCTCGGAGGCGGAGGCACACCTGCGGCGGCTGGTGAAGCAGGGCCGGGCGGAGGCGGTCCCGGGCACGGACCCGGTGGCGTACCGGGCACTGTAGACCCGGCGCCCGGGGGCCCGGGGGCCCGGCCCGGGGGCCCGGGGACCGGGGACCGGCCCCGGGGGCCCGGCCCGGGAACGGAGTCCTCCCGGCCCGGGTGCTCCCGTGCCGGGGCCGGGTGCTCCCGTACGGCCCCCCGTGCCACCGGGCCGGGGAGCTACGGGCCGGTACAGTAAGCCCGTCGTCCACACTTCCGTATGGGGGGAAGCCGGTGCGAATCCGGCGCTGACCCGCAACCGTGACCCGGCCCGCAGCACGCGGGACGGCGAGCCGGACTGCCCCGTACCGGAGGTGCGCGGCTCGTGCCGCCGGGTCCTCCGGCGGCCGGCACCGTCGAGGTAACCGGAGCCGGAGCCCGGTGCCTGCGCGTGCCTGTCTCCCGCCCCCCGTACGAGAGGCACCCGCCCCGCCATGAACGTCCGCCGCAGCGCCGCCGCGCTCGCCGCATCCGCCGTGCTCTGCGTGGGCGCCGCCCCCGCCGCCCTCGCCGACACGCCGTCGCCCTCCGCGCCGCCGGTCGTCCCGTCGGGCCTGTTCGGCAAGGCCGACCCGACGTACGACGGGGTGTGGCGCCAGTCCCTCGCGCTGCTCGCCCAGAAGACGGCGGGCCTGAAGCCCGCCCCGCAGGCCGTCGACTGGCTCACCGGCCAGCAGTGCGCGGGCGGCGGCTTCGCCTCCTTCCGGGCGGACGCGGGCGCGGCCTGCGACGACAAGACGATGTACGACACCAACGCGACGGCCATCGCCGTGCAGGCCCTCAAGGCCCTCGGCGGCAAGGACGCGGCGGTCAAGAAGGCCACGGACTGGCTGAAGTCCGTACAGAACGAGGACGGCGGCTGGGCCTACGTCCCGGGCTCGCCCAGCGAGGGCAACTCGACCTCCATCGTGATCAGCGCACTGGCCGCGGCGGGCGAGAAGCCGGCCGAGGTGAAGTCGAAGGCGGGGAAGTCCGCGTACGACGGCCTGCTCTCCTTCCAGCTGGGCTGCTCGGCCGAGCCGGCCTCCGACCGGGGCGCCTTCGGGTACCAGCCGGCCGACGGCAAGCTCGCAGCGAACGCCGACGCCACAGCCGCCGCCGCCCTGGCGGGCCTGGGCAAGGGCATCCTGGTCGACCCGGCCGCCACCGACACCCCGGCCGCCGCGCTGGCCTGCCCGGCAGGCTCCGCCGACCCGGCGGGCGCGGCCCAGGGCGCGGCCGGCTACCTGGCCGAGGCGCTGAAGAAGGACGGCCACCTGACGGCCGTCACCCCGGGCGCCGACCAGCCCACCGCCGACACCGGCAACACCGCCGACGCGGTGATCGCCCTGGCCGCGGCCGGGCACCGGCAGGCGGCGGCGGGCGCCCTGGAGTGGCTCCAGAAGAACTCCGCCCCGTGGGCCAACCGCAACCCGGCCGCGCTGGCCACCCTGGTCCTGACCGCCCACGCGACGGGCACCGACCCGAAGGCCTTCGGCGGCGTCGACCTGGTGGCGGCGCTGAACGCCACGGGCCCGGCCCCGGTCGCGCCCGACGCCGAACCGCAGAAGGTGGAGGGCGAGGAGAAGCCGGGCTCCGGCAACCAGAACGTCTGGTGGATCGTCGGCGCGGGCGCCGCGGCCGGCATGGGCATCGGCATCCTGCTGAGCGGCCGCCGGAAGAAGAACGACCTGTGATCCGCCGCCGTCCGCGCGCGCTCGCCGGTGCTCTCCCCGGCGTCCTGGCCGCCCTGGGCCTGCTCCTGACCCTGTTCGCGGCGTCCCCGGCCGTGGCGGCGAGCTACCGCTACTGGTCGTTCTGGGACGGCGCGGGCGGCCGCTGGGCGTACGCCACCCAGGGCCCCTCCACGGCCCGCCCCGCGGACGGCAGCACGCTCGGGTTCCGCTTCGCGGTGAGCAAGGACGCCGGCGACGAGGCTGCCCAGCCTCGTGCGGCCGCCGACTTCGAGGCCGTCTGCGGGGGCACCGCCCCGGTGGACGGCAGGAAGCGGGTGGCCCTGGTCATCGACTTCGGGACGCCCGAGGACGCCCCCGCCGGCGAGACCCCGCCGCAGGGCACGGCCCGTACGGCCTGCGCGCAGGTGGCCCCGCAGGCGACGGCCGCCGAGGCGCTGGCCGAGGTGGCGAAGCCGCTGCGCTACAACGGCGCGGCGCTGCTGTGCGGTATCTCCGGCTACCCGCGGACGGGCTGCGGGGAACCCCTCCCGGACGCGGAGCCGAAGCAGTCGGCCCCCGCCGCCCCGGCGACGGCGACGGCCTCCTCAGGCGCGGCCTCCTCGGACGGGGGTTCCTCCGGCCCCTCGGCGGGCCTGTTCCTCGGCATCGCGGCGGTCCTCGCCCTGGGTTCCGCCGCCGTGTGGCAGTCCCGCCGCCGCAGGCGATGACGGCGCGCACCACCCACGGCGCGGCACCCGTCGGCGCATCCCCGGCCCGGGCCGGTGCGGCCGGGCGGTCCGGCCCCCCGCACGGGCCGTCGTACGAGAAGGAAGGGCGCTGGCGGGCGCCCGCGGCCCGGCGGGGGAACGCCCTGCACGCGGGGGCCTGGTGGCTGTGGGCCCTCGGGCTCGCCACCGCCGCTTCCCGGACCACCAACCCGCTGCTCCTCGGCCTGATCGCCGGCGTCGCCGGGTACGTGGTGGCGGCACGCCGGACGGAGGCCCCGTGGGCGCGTTCCTACGGTGCCTTCGTCAAGCTCGGGCTGTTCGTCATCGGGCTGCGGCTGGTCTTCTCCATGCTGCTGGGCTCCCCCATCCCCGGCACGCACACCCTCTTCACCCTGCCGGAGGTCCCGCTGCCGGCGTGGGCGCAGGGCATCCGGTTCGGTGGCCGGGTCAGCGCGGAACAGCTGGTCTTCGCCTTCTACGACGGGGCGAAGCTGGCCACGCTGCTGATCTGCGTCGGCGCCGCGAACGCGCTGGCCAACCCGGCGCGGCTGCTGAAGTCGCTGCCCGCCGCGCTGTACGAGGCGGGGGTGGCGGTGGTCGTCGCGATGACGTTCGCGCCGAACATGGTCGCCGACGTGGCCCGGCTGCGGACCGCCCGCCGGCTGCGCGGGCGCCCCACGGGCGGGGTGAAGGCCGTCCTCCAGATCGGGCTGCCGGTACTGGAGGGGGCGCTGGAGCGCTCGGTGGCCGTCGCCGCGTCGATGGACGCGCGCGGGTACGGGCGCACCGCGCAGGTGCCGCCGGCCGTGCGGCACACCACCAACGCGCTCACCCTCGGCGGGCTGCTCGGCATGTGCGCCGGTACGTACGGGCTGCTCGCGGCGGAGGGCGCCGCGTACGGGCTGCCCGTGCTCGGCATCGGCTTGGTGCTGGCCCTGGCGGGTCTGCGGCTGGGCGGGCGGCGCAGCATCCGCACCCGGTACCGGCCGGACCGGTGGGGGGTGCGGGCGTGGCTGGTCGCCGGTTCGGGGGCGGCGGTGGCGGCCCTGCTCGTGTACGCGGGTTCGGTGGACCCGGAGGGGCTGCGGCCGGGCGTGGTCCCGCTGGTCGCGCCCGCGCTGCCGCTGTGGCCCGCGGCGGCGGTCCTGATCGGCCTGCTTCCGGCCTTCGTGGCCCCCGTCCCTTCCGAGGAGTCCTCCCGTTGATCCGTTTCGAGCAGGTGTCGGTGACGTACGACGGCGCCGCGCGGCCCTCCCTCCGGGACGCGGACTTCACCCTCCCGGAAGGGGAGCTGACCCTCCTCGTCGGCCCGTCGGGGGTCGGCAAGTCGACCCTGCTGGGGGCGGTGTCGGGGCTGGTCCCGCACTTCACGGGCGGCACGCTGAGCGGGCGGGTGACGGTGGCCGGCCGCGACACCCGCACGCACATGCCGCGCGAACTGGCGGACGTGGTGGGCACGGTCGGGCAGGACCCCCTGGCCCACTTCGTGACGGACGTGGTCGAGGACGAGCTGGCGTACGGCATGGAGTCGCTGGGCCTGCCGCCCGCGGTGATGCGGCGCCGGGTGGAGGAGACCCTCGACCTGCTGGGCCTGAACGAGCTCCGCGACCGGCCGATCGCGACCCTGTCGGGCGGCCAGCAGCAGCGGGTGGCGATCGGCTCGGTCCTGACGACGCACCCGAAGGTCCTGGTCCTGGACGAGCCGACCTCCGCCCTGGACCCGGCGGCGGCGGAGGAGGTCCTGGCGGTGCTGCAACGCCTGGTCCACGACCTGGGCACGACCGTCCTGATGGCGGAGCACCGCCTGGAACGGGTCGTCCAGTACGCCGACCGCGTGCTCCTGCTGCCGTCCCCGGGCGCGGCCCCGGTCCTCGGCATCCCGTCCGACATCATGGCCGTCTCCCCGGTCCACCCCCCGGTGGTCTCCCTGGGCCGCCTGGCGGGCTGGTCCCCGCTCCCCCTCTCGGTCCGCGACGCCCGTCGGCTGTCCGCCCCTCTCCGCGACCGCCTGTCCCCCCTGTCCCCGCCGCCGGCCCCGGCGGGGCCGGCGGACGGGGCTGCCGCTGCGCGGGGCGACTCCCCTGCCCGCCCTTCGCCCGCACCCCGGGCTGTGCCCGGACCCCTTCTGGGGGCTCCGCCCCCAGACCCCCGCGCCTCGAACGCCGGCGGGGCCGGATTCCGCGCAGCGACATTGCGGCCCGCGCGGCGCTTGAGCGCACCGGGCGCGGAGCGCACGGTATCGGGGTCCGGGGCCGAGCCCCGGGGAACGGGCGAAGGGCGGGCAGGGGACCAGCCCCGCGCAGCGGCCCCCGCACCCGCAGGCCGCGTCCTCGACCGGCTGGCCCGCCTGGCCGGCAGGTCCCGCCGCGGCCCGGGCGACGCCACGCCCGGCACCCCCGCCCCCGCCGCCGGAGCCCCCGTAGCCGCCGCCGTCGGTCTCGGCGTCCGCCGCGCCCGCGCCGAGGTCCTCCACGACGTCACCCTCCACGTCGCCCCCGGCGAGACCGTCGCCCTCATGGGACGCAACGGCGCGGGCAAGTCCACCCTCCTCGCCGCCCTCACCGGCACCCTCGCCCCCTCCACCGGCCAGGTGAGCGTCGGCGGCCGCGCCCCGCACCGCACTCCGCCGCCGGAGATGGTCCGCCGGGTCGGTCTGGTCCCGCAGGAGCCGCGCGACCTCCTCTACGCCGACACCGTCGCGGCCGAGTGCGCCGCCGCGGACGCCGACGCCGGGGCGCCCGCCGGGACCTGCCGTGCGCTGGTCAGCGCCCTGCTGCCCGACGTACCGGACGGCACGCACCCCCGGGACCTGTCCGAGGGCCAGCGTCTGACCCTCGCCCTCGCCCTGGTCCTGACCGCCCGTCCCGCCCTGCTGCTCCTCGACGAGCCGACCCGCGGTCTGGACTACGCCGCCAAGGCCCGCCTGGTGGAGACGCTGCGCGGCCTCGCCGCCGACGGCCACGCCATCGTCCTCGCGACACACGACGTGGAGCTGGCCGCCGAGCTGGCGCACCGGGTGGTGATCCTGGCGGGCGGGGAGATCGTCGCGGACGGGCCGACGGCCGAGGTCGTGGTGTCCTCCCCCGCCTTCGCGCCCCAGGTGGCGAAGATCCTGGCCCCCGGCCACTGGCTCACGGTGTCCCAGGTGGCCGCCGCCCTGGAGGCGACCCCGTGACCACCCGCGCCACCCGCGCCACCCGCCCCGTGCGACCCGTACGACCCGTACGCATCGGCCCGCGCGCCGCCGCGGCCCTGGTCCTGGTCACCCTCATCGGCATCGCAGCCTTCGGCTGGCCCCTGCTCGCCGACCGCCAGTCCGGGCTGGCCCACTCCCAGGACGCCCCGTGGCTCTTCGCCGCGCTGCTCCCCCTCCTCGTCGCCGTGGTCGTCGCGACCATCGCCGACAACGGCATGGACTCCAAGGCCGTCGCGATGCTCGGGGTGCTCGCCGCCGTGGGGGCGGCGCTGCGGCCGCTGGGCGCGGGCACGGCCGGCCTGGAGCCCATGTTCTTCCTGATGGTGCTGAGCGGCCGCGTCCTCGGTCCCGGCTTCGGCTTCGTCCTCGGCTCCGTCACGATGTTCGCGTCCGCCCTGCTCACGGGCGGGGTCGGGCCGTGGATGCCGTTCCAGATGCTGGCGCTGGGCTGGTTCTCGCTGGGCGCGGGGCTGCTGCCGGGGCCGCAGCTGATCCGGGGGCGGGCCGAGCTGGCGATGCTCGCGGCGTACGGGTTCCTGGGCTCCTTCGCGTACGGCACGGTCATGAACCTCCAGGGCTGGGTGATCCTGCAGGGCATGGGCCAGGGCATCTCCTTCCACCCCGGCGACCCGGTGCCGCAGAAC
The DNA here is from genome assembly GCF_056435605.1 of Streptomyces sp. NPDC043896. NCBI lineage: Bacteria > Bacillati > Actinomycetota > Actinomycetes > Kitasatosporales > Streptomycetaceae > Streptomyces > Streptomyces sp. NPDC043896. Next base: position 127,468 of record NZ_JBWKEE010000024.1, on the reverse strand, counting down.
CTCGCGCGCTTCGTCGCGTACTGCCTGGCGACCTCGGTGGGCTGGGACCTGGGGCGGGCCGCGCTGACGGTCGTACTGACGCTCGCGCTCGGCGGCACGCTGCTGAAGGCGCTGCGCCGGGCGACTCGGAAAGCCGCGTTCGATGCCCCGGTTTCCTTCGATTCGGGGGTCGGGAGTGACGGGGGACACCCACCTCAGAGGGTGTGAGTGGTTACGGGGGGTGACTTCGGGGGTGTGGGGCGGTGAGGCGGCCCACAGGACCCAGGTCACATCCGGTCCGGGTTAGTAGACCCGCCGGCCTGTTGCCGCACGGGCTGGGGGCCGGGTCCAAGGTCCCGGTGTGCGGGGGTGGTTCGTAGGCGGGGGGCGTTGCCAGGGCGGCGCCGGGCTGGCTAACTGGTGTTGTCGCCGAGGCGGCCGGGGCGCACCGCCCCCCGCCGGACGATCCCCTCTCCTTCGCGTGAGTGGCTCACGCATGTCTTCGGCATGCCGCGACCGTCCTTGTCCCCGTCGGAAGGTTCCTCCGTGTCCAACGCCGTCATCCGCCGCATCGCCGCTTCGAAGAAGGCCCTCGCCGGTTCCGTCCTCGCTCTGGGTGTCGCGGGTTCCCTGCTCGCCGCGGTTCCCGCGCAGGCCGCTCCGGCGGGCGCGAAGGCGATCGCCCAGCAGATGATCAAGGACCCGGCCCAGTTCGCCGCCTTCGACAAGATCGTCACCCGTGAGAGCGGCTGGGACTACACCGCGGTCAACTCCTCCTCCGGCGCCTACGGTTTGGTCCAGGCCCTGCCCGCGTCGAAGATGTCCTCCGCGGGCTCCGACTGGAAGACCAACCCGGCCACCCAGATCAAGTGGGGCCTGGACTACATGAACGAGCGCTACGGCAGCCCCGTCGAGGCCTGGAACTTCTGGCAGGCCAACCACTGGTACTAAGCCACCAGTGCGGCAGCACGGCGTACGAAGGCCCCGGTGGCCGGCCTCCCCAGGTCCGGCCACCGGGGCCTTCCGCATCCCGTCCCACGGGGTTCAGCGGGCGCCCGGAGCCCTCGTCACAGGCGCTGGATGATGGTGCCGGTCGCCAGCGCGCCACCGGCGCACATGGTGATCAGCGCGAACTCCTTGTCGCGCCGCTCCAGCTCGTGCAGCGCGGTGGTGATCAGCCGGGCGCCGGTGGCGCCGACGGGGTGGCCGAGGGCGATGCCGCCGCCGTTGACGTTGACCTTCTCCAGGTCCTGGCCGAAGACCTGGGCCCAGCTGAGGACGACGGAGGCGAAGGCCTCGTTGATCTCGACGAGGTCGATGTCCTTGAGGGACATCCCGGCCTTGCCCAGTACGGCCCGGGTCGCGTCGATCGGGCCGTCCAGGTGGAAGTGCGGGTCGGAGCCGACCAGCGCCTGGGCGACGATCCGGGCGCGCGGCTTGAGCTTGAGCGCGCGGGCCATCTTGCGCGAGGCCCACATCACGGCGGCGGCGCCGTCGGATATCTGGGAGGAGTTGCCGGCGGTGTGGACGGCCGTCGGCATGACCGGCTTGAGCCGGGCCAGGCCCTCCATGCTGGTGTCGCGCAGTCCCTCGTCCCGGTCGACCAGCCGCCACATGCCCTGGCCCGCCGCCTGCTCCTCCTCGGTGGTGGGCACCTGGACGGCGAAGGTCTCGCGCTTGAAGCGCTCCTCGGCCCAGGCGGTGGCGGCCCGCTCCTGCGAGAGCACGCCGAGCCGGTCGACGTCCTCGCGGGTCAGGCCCCGGTGGCGGGCGATCCGCTCGGCGGCCTCGAACTGGTTCGGGAGGTCGACGTTCCACTCGTCCGGGAAGGGCTTGCCGGGCCCGTGCTTGGAGCCGGAGCCGAGCGGGACGCGGCTCATGGCCTCGACGCCGCAGGCGATGCCGATGTCGACGACCCCGCCGGAGATCATGTTGGCGACCATGTGATTGGCCTGCTGGGAGCTGCCGCACTGGCAGTCGACGGTGGTCGCGGCGGTCTCGTACGGGAGGCCCATGGCGAGCCAGGCGTTGCGGGCGGGGTTCATGGACTGCTCGCCCGCGTGGGTGACGGTGCCGCCGACGATCTGTTCGACGCAGTCGGGCTGGATTCCGGTTCGGGCCAGGAGCTCGCGGTAGGTCTCGCCGAGCAGGTAGGCGGGATGGAGGTTGGCCAGGGATCCCCCGCGTTTCCCGATGGGGGTGCGTACGGCTTCGACGATGACGGGTTCCGCGGCCATGAGCTCGTCCTCTCCTGCACAATCTGCACAGCGCCGGCGTGGCGGGCCGTCCCGGCGGCTGCCCCGCGCGAACTAGTACGCGTTCTAGTTCTCCCCCGCAGTCTTATGACCTCGACGCCCGGCACGCAAGGGTCTTGCACGCGGCTTACACGGATTCCACACGCAACAGTTGGCGCGCGGGCCCTTGTGAGTTCTAGAACTCGTTACTACCTTCAAGCCAACTTCTGATGGGCCGTCAGACCCTCGTCAGACCTTGGAGTCGCCCGATGCCCTGTCCCGCGCTGCCCGAAGGCTTCGACGCCACCGACCCCGACCTCCTCCAGGACCGGGTCCCCTTCCCGGAGTTCGCTCGGCTGCGGCAGACCGCGCCCGTGTGGTGGTGCCCGCAGCGGCGGGGCGTCACCGGATTCGACGACGAGGGCTACTGGGCCGTCACCCGGCACGCGGACGTCAAGTACGTCTCCACGCACCCGGAGCTCTTCTCCTCCACCACCAATACGGCGATCATCCGCTTCAACGAGCACATCCAGCGCGAACAGATAGATGCCCAGCGCCTGATCATGCTGAACATGGATCCGCCCGAGCACACCCGCGTACGCCAGATCGTGCAGCGCGGCTTCACCCCCCGCGCCATCCGCACCCTGGAACGGGCCCTGCGCGACCGGGCCCGGAAGATCGTGGAGGAGGCCCGGGAGGCCTCGGCGGACGGCTCCTTCGACTTCGTCACCCAAGTGGCCTGCGAACTCCCGCTCCAGGCCATCGCCGAGCTGATCGGCGTACCGCAGGAGGACCGCTCCCGGATCTTCGACTGGTCGAACAAGATGATCGCCTACGACGACCCGGAGTACGCGATCACCGAGGAGGTCGGTTCCAACGCCGCCGTCGAACTCATCGGCTACGCCATGAACCTGGCCGCCGAGCGCAAGGAGTGCCCGGCCAAGGACATCGTCACGCAACTGGTGGCGGCGGAGGGCGAGGGCAACCTGCGCTCCGACGAGTTCGGCCTCTTCGTGCTGCTGCTGGCCGTCGCGGGCAACGAGACCACGCGCAACGCCATCAGCCACGGCATGCACGCCTTCCTCACCCACCCCGACCAGTGGGAGCTGTACAAGGCGACCCGGCCGGCCACCGCCGCGGAGGAGATCGTGCGCTGGGCCACGCCCGTCGTGTCCTTCCAGCGGACCGCCACCCGCGACACCGAGCTGGGCGGCCAGAAGATCAAGGCCGGCGACCGGGTGGGGCTCTTCTACTCCTCCGCCAACCACGACCCCGAGGTCTTCGAGGACCCGGACGTCTTCGACATCACCCGCGACCCCAACCCGCACCTCGGCTTCGGCGGCGGAGGCCCGCACTTCTGCCTCGGCAAGTCCCTGGCCATCCTGGAGATCGACCTGATCTTCAACGCCCTGGCCGACGCCCTGCCCGACCTGCGGGCCGCCTCGGACGGCCCGCGCCGGCTGCGCGCGGCCTGGCTGAACGGCATCAAGGAGCTGCGGGTCAGCGTGGGTTGACGGACTCCGGGCCGGCGCGAGCCGGCCCGTGAACCAGGACGGCAGGGGCCGCACACCCACGCCCCGGCCCCTGCCGTCCGTCGGAGCGGTGATCGCCCGAGTGGCGGGATCGCGGGACCTGGCCGATCCTGACAGGACGCGACGATCCACCGAAGGGGCGCCGGGGACACCAAGCCCCGGCGTTCCTTCGGCCATTCCGCGTCCGGTACGGCCGTACCGGCTGCCGCTCGGGCCATACCGGCTGCCGCTCGGGCCGTACCGGCTGCCGCTCGGGCCGTTCCGGGGCCGGCGTACGGCCGTCCCGGCCGTGCGCGCCGGTCCGTCAGGCGGGCCGCAGGACCGCGCAGGTGGTCGTCCCGTGGGCGTAGAGCTTGCCGTCGTGCGTGCCGACGACCCGCGCCTCGGCGGTGGCCGTGGTGCGGCCGACGTGCAGGGCGGTGCCCTCACAGCGCAGGGCGGGGGTGTCCGCCGACACCGGGCGGATCATGTGGACCCCCAGCTGCACGGTGGTGTAGGCGGTGCCCGCCGGGAGCCGCGTCATCACCGCCGAACCGAGCGCCGAGTCCAGCAGGGTCGCCAGGAAGCCTCCGTGGACCGTGCCCATGGGGTTGAGCAGGTGGTCGCCGGGGTCCCCCTCGAACACGACGGAGCCCTCCCCGACCTCGGTGAGCCGGAAGCCCAGGGTGCTCATCATCGAGGCGGCCGGCAAAGTCCCGTCCAGCGCGGCCCGGAGGATCTCCAGGCCGCTCATGCCCAGGATCTCCGGGGTGGTCGCGGGCCGCGGCTGCCAGGTGTGGGTGCGGCTGCGCAGGGCCTCGGGGGCGGTGGTGCGGTACGTGGTCATGCCATCGACCCTAGGCAGCGCGCCTTCCCTCCGGGAGTGTCGGATCCGGCGTCTTCCGCACCGAATCCGACACCATCCGGGCGGGCCCCGCGACCGGCTACGGTGGGCCCGTGAAAGTCGCCGTACTGGCCCTCGACGGGGTCTTCGACTCCGGGATCTCGGCCGTCCTGGACGTGCTGCACACCGCCAACGCCCTGCGCCGGGAGCTCCCCGGCGCCACGCCGCCCGCCTTCGGCATCCACACGATCGGCGTCCGCCGGCGCGTCCGCAGCGGGCTGGGCCACCGCATCGACACCGAGCCGGCCCGCGAGGCGGAGGACGCCGGGCTGCTCGTCCTGCCCGCCCTGATGGAACGCCGCCCCTCCGCGCTGCTGGAGGCCGTCGCCGCGCCCGGGCAGCGCCCGGCCCGCCGGATCCTGGCCGAGGCGCGCGAACGGGGCACCCCGCTCGCCTCCTCCTGCACCGGCACCTTCCTGCTGGCCGAGTCCGGGGTGCTCGACGGGCTGCGGGCGACGACCAGCTGGTGGCTGGCGCCGGTGTTCCGCGAGCGCTACCCCCGGGTGACGCTGGAGGAGAGCCGGATGGTGACGACCTCGGACGGGGTCACCACGGCGGGCGCCGCGTTCAGCCATCTCGACCTGGCGCTGGCCGTCGTCGGCACGCGCAGCCCGGCCCTCGCCGACCTGGTCCGGCGCTACCTGGTGGTCGACGACCGGGCCTCGCAGGCCGCGTACGTGATCCCCGGCGCCACGGCCCGGCACGAGCCGCTCGTCGCCGCCTTCGAGCGGTGGGTGCGCGCCCGCATCGAAGAGCCCCTGTCGATCGCCGACGCGGCCCGCGACCTGGGCGTCAGCGAGCGCACCCTCCAGCGCACCATGGCCCGCGCCCTCGGCTGCTCCCCCATCCGCCTGGTGCAGGACCTGCGGGTCGAGCAGGCCGAGCACCTGCTGCGCACCACGGGCCTGCCGCTCGCCGCGGTCGCCCGGCGGGTCGGGTACGAGAGCCCCGGCCCGCTGCGCGCGCTGCTGCGCCGCGTGCGGACGTAGGCCCGCGCCGGGTGCGGACGTAGGCCCCCGCGCCGGGTGCGGACGTAGGCCCGCGCGCCGCGTGCGGACGTGGACCCGCGCCGGGTGCTGTCCGGCGGACACCCCCTACGGCCGCCCCGAGCGGGCGGGGGCGCGTACCGGGTCGCCGGCGGCCCGGCGCTGCACGGGGAGGGCGGACTTGAGCGCGCGCGGCCCGGACAGTACGTGGACCAGGGCGAAGCCGGCCGCGACGACGGCCGCGCCGCCGACCGCGTCGAGCACCCAGTGGTTGGCGGTGGCCACGATCGCGCACACCGTGATCAGCGGGTGGAGGACGCCGAGCAGCTTCTGCCAGCCCTTGGGCGCGAGGAGCACGATCACGGTCCCGCACCACAGGGACCAGCCGAAGTGCAGCGAGGGCATCGCGGCGTACTGGTTGGAGATCGCGGTCATCGCCCCGTACGAGGGGTTCGCCAGGTCCTGGACCCCGTGCACGGTGTCGACGAAGCCGAGTCCGGGCATGAGGCGCGGCGGCGCGAGCGGGTACAGCCAGAACCCGGCCAGCGCCAGGACGGTGGCCAGCCCGAGGGAGGCGCGGGCCCAGCGGTAGTCGCCGGGGCGGCGCCAGTAGAGGACGGCGAGTATGCCGAGCGGGACGACGAAGTGGAAGGAGGTGTAGTAGAAGTTGAAGAAGGCCTCCAGCCAGGGCGTGTTCACCACGGCCTGGTTGACGGCGTGTTCGATGTCGATGCCGAGCACCCGCTCGATGCCCAGGATCTGGCTGCCGTTGCCCTCGGCGAGGGAACGGCTCGTGGGGGCCGCGGCGCGAATGTGCGAGTAGATCGAGTAGCCGACCCGTATCAGCAGCAGTTCCAGCAGGAGGTTGGGGCGCGAGGTGACCCGCCGCCAGAACGGCAGCAGCGGGACCCGGCGCCGGCGGGAGGGCGCGGGCTCCGCGTGGACGGTGGGCACGGGCTCGCGCCAGTACGGGGAGGTGCGCGGCAGGAACGGCACGGCGCAGGCCGCCGCCAGGGCCGCGAGCAGCGGCACGTTGTCGCGTACGGGGGCCAGGACGGCCAGGTTGGGCAGCAGCACGGCACTCGGCAGGGTCATGGCCAGCACCACGGCGACGGGCCACACCCGGCGGTCGGCGGCGCGCTCGCCCACCTTGCCGGCCACGGCGAGCAGCACCCACAGCAGCTGGTGGCGCCAGCCGGCCGGGGACACGGCCACCGCGACGCAGCCGGTGACGGCGGCGGCGAGCAGGAGCTGTCCGTCGCGGGCGTAGCGGACGGCGCGGCGCAGGCCGGTCCAGGCGACGGCGGCGGCGAGGGCCGCGAACAGCGCGATCTCGGCGGGGCCGTCGAGGCCGAGACGGAGCAGGGCGCCGTGCAGGGACTGGTTGGCGAGGCCGTCGGGGGCGCCGCCGAGGCCGGTGCCGGCGAGGTGCCCGGCCCAGTACGTCCACGAGTCGCGCGGCAGCGCGGCCCAGGACAGCGCGGTGGCGGCGGCGAAGGTCACGGCGGCGGCCTTGGCTGCCGGGCGGCGGCCGGTGAACCACAGCAGCGGGGCGAAGAGCAGCAGGGCGGGCTGGAGGGCGGCGGCGAGGCCGACGAGGAAGCCGGCGGGGCGTCCGCCGGGGGCCCGGAAGAGGGCGAGGAGCACCAGCAGCACGGGCAGGACGGCGGTCTGCCCGGGGGAGGCGGCTTCGCGGACGGGCAGGGAGACCGTCATCAGCGCGACCAGCACGGGCGCGGCGAGCAGCGCGGTGCGGCGGGGCACGGGGTCGGGGAGCGCCCGGGCGGCGACGAGTCCGACGCCGCCGACGAGGAGCAGCGTCACGCAGGTCCAGGCCACCTCCAGGGAGGGGGCGGCGAGGGCGGTCAGCGGTTTGAGGACGAGCCCGGCGAAGGGGGTTCCGGTGAACTGGCCGGTGCCGTAGAGGGAGCCGGGCAGGCCGCCGGGGAGGTGGACGCCGCTGAGCCAGTCGCCGGGCGGCACCCGCAGCACGGCGGCCGCCTGCCGGACGCCGAGCACGGCCGCGAGCGCCCACAGCAGCAGCCGTACCGCCGCGAGCCTGCCGCCACCGCCTATGACCCCGACGTGTCCGTCGGCACCACCGTGCTCCGCCGCGTCAGCCACGCCCCGCCGCCTCCCGCCCTGCCGACCGCAACCGCTGCTCCGTCCGGCTGCCGCGCGTCGTGCCCCGGTTCATCATCTGGACGACGATATCCCGGTCGGGATCTTTAGGATGGCGGGCATGAGCATCGTGAAGATCAACAAATCTGTCAACGGACTCACATAGGGGCCTGGCCTGGAGCGATCCGCCGTGGCCGCTCCACCTTACGAGCCGTCACGGCCGCTGTGCGTCCAGGCTCCACACGGCCCGCAGGCAGCGCAGGCAGGCACAGGGCGGGAAGACGTCCCCGAAGCCGTCCCAGTAGCCCTCACGCCGGAAGCGGGCCACCTCGACCGGGTCGCGCACCAGCGTCCGTACGGGCTCGCCCGCCCGGAAGACCCGCACCGGGCCGGCGGAGCCGCCCCTCACCACCCGCACGGTGAGGCGGGAGCGCCCCCTCACGCGCCGGTCACCGGACGGGCGACGGGCTCCACCACGGCAACTTCGGAGAACTCCCGCAGGAACGTCATGTGCCCGGTGCGGCCGGTGTGCTGGATGCACAGGTCGGTGCACACGTCCGCGTTCCCGGTCGGGGCGGCCGTCCACCGGCAGTCGGGGTTGAGACAGCGCGCGGTGGCCGTCGTCTCCGCCGAGGGGTGGCGGTGCATCACGTACGAGACGTACCGGAGCACCGCCCGGACGGTCATGCCGCCCCCTCGGAGTGCGGGTGGTTGCGCAGTTCCACGTTGCAGTCGCTGGCCGTGGAGTGGTCGTTCAGGAGCCGGGCCTCCCGGCGCTGCGCGGCCAGGGCGGCGCAGACCACGCATCCGGCCGCCGGCGCGGGCTCCGGGGCCGTGCGCAGCGGTAGTTCCACCGGGGGTCGCGCGTAAGTGATCGCCTTCACGGGGCCGCTCCTCCTGTCGTCCGTGCAGGACCACGCTAGGAACGACGGAGCGGCATCCCCCAGCCGATTGCACGAGGTTGCACGGCTGTCATCGGAGCGTCTGGATGGCGCTCATGATCAGCGCCCGAGCCCTCGCCCCGTGGACGGCCATGCCCGCCAGTTCGGTGAACGCGTCCCCGTACGCGGCGACTTCGCTGGGTTGGGTCAGCGTGAGGTACCCGGAGACCAGCTCCACGTTCACCTGCGCCGTGTCGAAGATCCAGAACCCTTCCACGGGCATGCGGGAGCGCTCGGTACGTGTGGGGACCACACCCAGACTGACGCTGGGCAGCGCGCCGACCGTGAGGAGATGGCGGAGCTGTTCCTCCTGCACCTCCGGCCCGCCGAGTCCGTTCCGCAGGACCGACTCCTCCACGAGGAACGCGAACTGCCGGGCGCCCTCGTGGAGCACGCGCTGACGCTCCATACGGGCGGCTACGGCGTCGGCGACGTCGTCCACGTCGACCCGGCGTCGTTGGACGGCACGCAGGACGGCTTCCGTGTAGCCGGCCGTCTGGATCAGGCCGGGGACGAACCACGAGGAATAGGCGCGGAAGCGTCGGGTGCGCTCGAAGAGCGGGAGACGGGCCTCCTGGGCCTGCCTGAGCCCGGCACGCTCCATGCGCCGCCAGTTGACCCACATGCCCTCGGCGGACCGCAGAGAGGCGATCAGGTCCTCTGTCTGCTCCTCGGCGCCACACGCACGGCACCACGCCCGGATGTCATCGGCCGAAGGGGGCGTCTTGGCGTTCATGATCCGGGACGACTTGGACCGGCTCCACCCGCAACGCTGCGCCAAGTCGATGCCGGTCAGCCCCGCATCCCGGCAGAGGTCCGTGAGACGTTTCGCGAGGGCCTGCCGGGCCTGCTGGGCGCTGGATGAGGGGGATACGGCCATGGCGACGACCCCTCAGCGCGGCCGGTACTCGTCGTGGGGGGCGGCGCGCTGCCAGGCGGTTTCGAAGGCGGCGGCGCACAGCTTCACGCGCTCGGGGTCGTCCGCGTACTCCCGTCCGTCCTGGTCGAGCTGCCCGTCCCCGGTGAAGTGGTGGAACAGCGCCTGGGCTCCGTCGAACAGCCAGAAATCGGTACCCGGCAGGGCCAGGTCCGTGGTCCGCCGGCGCGGCAGCCACCGGACCGACTCGCCCGCCGCGATGTTGGTGAACGTGCAGTCGTACTCGTACCGCACATAGGCGCTGACGGGTTCCGACACGATCCGGAGCCGCCGAACGACGACCCCTCGGCCGGTCGCCTCCCTCACCGCGTCGTGCCAGCCACCCCACCACGAGGTCCGGTCGGCAGGGTCGAGGCGCTCGCCCCGCTGCCACGCGATGAACCCGGGGTCGTCCAGCGTGTAGCTGTCGCGCAGTTCGAGGTGCACCGCCGAGTGCTGCGCTCGCGCCAGGGCTTGACGTGCGGGTGGCTGCACTGCGTGCCTCTCAGTCGTCTTCGGGGCGCGGGATGTACTTCAGCATGACCGCCGGAAGCCTGACGATCGCCTCGTGGGCCGGAACCTCCGTGGAGTGGCCCGGAATCGAACCGATCTCCTGGCACTCCTTCACTTCGTCCTCGGTCGCCTTGTACGACTGGATCAGAAGGTCGCCGGTCTCCTCGTGGAGCCAGATCGTCGGAGACTCGTCAGTCGGCGAGTTGGGGATGATGCCGAGGAACTTTAAGGTCATGGTCGCTCCCGCCGTCGAGTGGGTTGCACCAACGTGCACGAGCGTTGCGCTCCCGCCCCGAGCGCGCAAGAGGGCAATCGGACAAGGTGATTTCAGTGGGGTTTCAGCGCCCTCGGAGGGACGCCACACATGCCGTTCTCGCACCTGCGGGAACGTGCACTCGCAGGTCAGGAAGTAGATCCGCCAAAAAACGGGACCACACCCAGCTCGCGTACGCGGATCTAGGGCCGGGATCGCTGCGGGCGACGCCGCCTGAACTTTGACGCCGCCCCGCCCCTCCTGCGGTGTTCCGGTGGATCTTTGAAGGATCTCGTTTCCCTTAAGAGTTTCTATATGCATTAGGAAAAATACAAAGAACCACCGCAACACCGCACCTGTCGGGCCGACCCTCTCAGGTTGCGCCACCCAGAGCCCGGTAAAGGGTGGCGCGCGACACCCCGAGGGCCTTGGCGACGGCCGTGACGCTCTCCCCCTCGGCCCGACGGGCCTTGGCCACAGCAAGCTTGTCCGCGTCCATGACGGCCGGACGTCCACCCGTACGCCCCTGCGCCCTGGCAGCGTCCAGTCCGGCCCGGGTGCGGTCCTTGATCAGGCTGCGCTCGAACTCCGCCATGGCGCCCACGACCTGAAGCATGAGCCGCCCGTCCGGGGTGTTCGGGTCAATGCTCGCCAACGCTCCCGTCAGTACCTTGAAGCCGACACCCCGGGCAGCCAGCAAGTCCACGAGGGTCACGAGATCGATCAGCGACCGGGCGAACCGGTCCAGCTTCCAGACGCACAGGGTGTCGCCGGGGCGCAGGTAGTCCAGCGCGGCCGTCAACTCCGGGCGGTCGGTGTTCTTGCCACTCGCCTTGTCCGTGAAGATCCGGGCGCAGCCGGCCACCGTCAGCGCGTCGTGCTGAGACCGCGCTTCCTGGTCGTCGGTCGACACTCGGGCGTACCCGATCAGATGCCCTGCGGTCGTCGTCATACACCGATCGTCGCAGAACCCGTCTCAAAACATCAAGAGATCTCAGGAAGTTGTGAGACGGGTTTTGGAACACGATCCAACGGCCCGGAGCACCCTCTCCGGACCGTCTCACAAACCATCGTTTCCGAGACGGCCGCAGTTGGTCACCCTCTGCGACACCCACCCGCCTACGCGGCATGCGGGCGGGTCACATCACTCCGGCGCGGGAGTCATCCGTTCACCTGCGACAACTCGGCCCAGCGCACGATCACCCGAGCCGGGGTGTTCGCGTTGCGCCCCCTGCCCACCGACTTGGCGATCCTCACGGAGTCGATGAACAGCGTGAGGAACTCCCTCTTCCTCTTCAGGTCCCAGCGCGCCCAGGCGGAGCCCTCCCCGATCGGGTCTCCGTCCACACCGGTCCATTCGCCGGGGATACGGATCGTCTGGCCTTCCATCGCGTCCAGCTCCGCGAGGCGTTCGGCCGTCCGCTCTTCATGGGCCGACAGCCGTGCCATGGACTCCGTGAACATCTGAGTGCCGGTCCTGTCCCCGTACACGCCGGCAAGACGGTCGGCGTGCAGGATGCGCCGGGACTCCCGTACGTGCTCCAGCTCGGCCCGCACGGCCGCCCGTTCCGCATCCCGCTGCGATGTATTGCGCTGGCGGGCGAAGCGGCGTGAGGCCTCGGCCAGCCACGCGAGGTCGTCCGGGTCCTCCGGATCCATCGTGGTGAGTCGGGCCCACACCCGCCCGGCGACCGCGTCGTCCGTCGCGTCCTGGCCGATGACGAGACCGCCGTGTCCGGCCACGACTCCCCCGGCCCGGTTGCACTTGTAGTAGAGCTTCCCGTCCCGCCGGTCGGAGACCATGACGGACCCGCACACGTCGCAGAACAACATCCCGTGGCCTGCGAGGAGCGTGGCGACCCGTCGACCGGCGCGCACCACGGTCTGCGTACGGCCGTCCAGAACGTCCTGGAGCCGCCACCACTCATCGGCGGAGATCAGCGGCTCATGAGTCCGGACGGGCTGCCCGTCTTCGTCACGGAGCATGACGCGCTTGCCCGCCTTCCCCGGGACCGGGTTGCCGTCGGCGTCCTTGGTCGGCAGGACACGGCCCTGCCATTCGATGGCGTACCCGGCGAGGCGGGGGTCCCGGAGGATGCGCAGCACGGTCGAGGACACCCAGGCGGGCCGGTCCACGGCTTCGGAAACCGCTCGAGCACGCCGCGCAGCGAGCCGCTTCGCCCCGGCTTCCCCCAGGGTCTCGACTTTGGTGGGCACGCCGTCTTCATTGAGGCGCTTGGCTATCTGCGAGGCGGACAGTCCGTCTGCCGCCCACTTGGCCATGTCCCGGACGTACGGGGCTTCCACGGGATCCGGTACGAGCCGGATGACGGACAGTTTGCCGCTGGTCCCGCGCTCGGTCGTGAAGCCGTACGGGGCGAGGCCGGAGACGTGGCTGCCGGCCCGGCGGAGCGTGTCCTTGGTCGCGGAGACGTAGGCCGACTTCATGTCGGATTCCTGCTGTGCCAGACCCGCGATGATGGCGAGGATGCCGACACCGACGGGAGTGGACGTGTCGAGGTACGGCTCTTCCACGCTGACGAGCCGGACGCCGTGCGATTCCAGTTCCTCGATGATCCGCATCGCTTCCAGTGCGCCACGGCGGGTCAGGCGGGACAGCGAGAAGACGACCACGGCGTCCACGTGCCCGCCGCGCACGGCTGTCATCATCTCCTCGAACCCCGGGCGGTGGATGCTCGGGTCCCATCCGGACTTGCCGACGTCCTCGAAGTGGCCCTCGTCGGTCCACCCCTTCGAGCTGATGAGCGAGGCGCACCGGTCGCGCTGCGCCATCGGTGAGGCCTGGGAGTCGTCCTCACGACGCTTTGACTGGCGGATATAGGAGACTGCACGCACGCGATCAAGGCTAGGTGCAGTGCCCGGCCTGTATTTCCTGAGAGGTGCCATGTGCCTAGCATCGTAAAGATCAACGCGCTGACGGTTCCGGACGAGCAGCGGGAGCTGCTGGAGCAGCGGTTCGCCTCGCGGGCGGGCGCCGTGGAGGGTTCGGACGGGTTCGAGTGGTTCGAGCTGCTGCGGCCGATCGAGGGCACGGACCAGTACCTCGTCTACACCCGCTGGCGGTCGGAGGAGGACTTCCAGGCGTGGATGGAGGGTCCGATGAAGGCGGCGCACCAGGGTGGCGGCGCGGGCGGGGCCGGCGGGGCCGGTGGGGCCGGTGGGGCCGGTGGGGAGCGGCCGAAGCCGGCGGCTTCCGGGTCGCAGGTGTGGTCGTTCGAGGTCGTGCAGCAGGCGGCGCCGAAGAAGGCCTGAGGCCTTCGACGACGCCTGACGGCGCGAGGTGTGCGGAGGGACCCGGGGCGCGCGGCGCCCCGGGTCCCTCTGTCTGTCCGGCCTCGGCCGGGCCGCCTCGGATCGGGACGGGTCAGGCCCGGACGGTGTCGGGGCAGGTCAGGCCAGGCCGGTGTCGGGGCAGGTCAGGCCAGGCCGGGCACCCACGGGCATCGGGACGGGCGGGTCAGGCCCAGAAGGCGTCGCTCTCGTCGATGTCCTGGGTGCACTGGTCGATGTCGGTGATCTTCCCGCCGACGATGGTGAAGAAGAGGCCTTCGTGGATCTCGATGCCCCGGTCGCCGCGGTCGCCCATGGCGACGTGCACGGACATCGCGTGGCCCCGGCCGTCCACCATGACGTTCTCCAGGCGGACGCGGTAGGTGCCGTTGGTCTCCTCCCCGAGGCGGCGGTAGAGGTCGAGGACGGCTTCCCTTCCCTTGTGGTGCCCCGAGAGCACGCTGTTGCCGGGCACGTGGTGGATGACGTCGGCCGTCATCAGCGTGCCCAGGGTGTCCATGTCGCCCTTGCCGAAGGCCTCGTAGCCGCGGCGGATCAGGGCACAGTCCGGATGCTCCGACATGACGGTTCACACCCTCCGTTTGTGCGATTTACGCCTTTCCTCATCATCGGCCCGCCCCTGTGGATATTCCACGCGGGAGCTCGGGGAGGGGCTCCACAATGGCGCCATGAACAGGAAACCGATCATCACGACACCGTCCGCGACCTCCCTGAGCAGCAGGTGGGAGGTGGTCGCGGAGCCCTTCGACACACCGGCCTCCACGGCACTGCGCCGGGCCTACTACGCGGAGGTCGCCGGCCGGTACTGGGAGCGGTCCGTCACCGAGGCCGAGATCGACCAGGGGATGCTGGACTTCCCGGCCGACGGACTCGAAGCGCCGACCGGCCTGTTCGTGGTCGGCCGCCTCGACGGGCGGCCCCTGGCGTGCGGCGGCATACTCCTGCTCGACCCGGAGACCACCGAGCTCACCAGGGTGTACGTGGACCCGCGCGCCCGCGGCACGGGCGGCGGGGCCGCGCTGCTCACCGCCCTGGAGGAGGCCGCCCGCGGACTCGGCGCCACGCGGATGCGCCTGGACACCCGTACGGACCTGGTCGAGGCGCGCGCCCTGTACGCGCGGCAGGGGTACCGGGAGATACCGGCGTACAACTCCGGGCCGTACGCCCAGCACTGGTTCGAGAAGCCCCTGCCCCCGGCCGTCTCCCAGGCCGTCTCCTAGCCGTCCTTTAGGTGGCGGAGTGGTCCCGGCGCGGCGGGGCGTCGTAGGGCTCCTCGGCGTCGGATCCGCAGAGCTCCCGGTTGAGTTCCTCGACCAGCTTGATGAGGTCGGTGGGGCGGTCGGGGCCCCACCAGTCGCCGAGCAGCTCGGCCAGGGACTCCTGCCGCGCCTGCGCCAGCCGGGCGGCCACCTCCCGGCCCTTGCCGGTGAGGGTGAGCTGGAGTCCCTCGCGGGTGGCGAGCCCGCGTTCCTCGGTCTGGCGGGCGGCGTCTGTGATGGCCTTGATCGGGACGGCGGTGCGTTCCGCGAGCACGGCCGGTTCGACCCAGCCGTACTTGTTGATCCGCAGCAGCAGCCAGCTGGCGGCGGGCAGCAGGTCGTAGCCCGCCTTCGCGGTGATCTTCTCGTAGACGTGGCGGCGGCCCTCGCGGCTGCCCAGCACGGACAGCGCGCGGGCGACCTCCTCGTGCGAGGAGCGGTGGACGGGGTTGGAAGCGAGGGTCTCCGACACGTCGGGCGCGGTGACGGAGCCGCGGAGCTTGTCCTCCTTCAGGAACCAGGAGATGAGGAAGGCGACCAGGACCACGGGCACCGCGTAGAGGAAGACGTCGGTGATGGCGGAGGAGTAGGCGTCCAGCACCCGGGGGCGCACCTCGGGCGGGAGCGCGCCGATGGCCCGGGGGTCGGCCTCCAGCTGCGCGGGGGTCGCGGCGGGCGGCAGCGGGATTCCGGCGAGGGTGGCGGACAGCTTGTCGCCGAGCCGGTTGGTGAAGACCGTGCCGAAGATGGCGACGCCGAAGGAGGCGCCGATGGAGCGGAAGAAGGTGGCGCCGGAGGTGGCGACCCCGAGGTCGGCGTAGCTGACGGCGTTCTGCACGACGAGGACGAGCACCTGCATGACCAGGCCGAGGCCGGTGCCGAAGACGAAGAAGTAGACGCTCGTCTCCCAGTCGGAGCTGGTGCGCTCCAGCTGGTGCAGGAGCAGCAGGCCCAGGGCGGTGACGGCGGTGCCGACGATCGGGAAGACCTTCCAGCGGCCGGTGCGGCTGACGATCTGCCCCGAAACGGTGGAGGCGATCAGCAGGCCGAACACCATCGGCAGCATGTGGACGCCCGACATCGTCGGCGAGACTCCGCGTACGACCTGGAGGAAGGTCGGCAGGTAGACCATCGCGCCGAACATCGCGAAGCCGACGACGAAGCTGATCACCGAGCAGAGGGTGAAGGTGCGGATGCGGAACAGGCCCAGCGGCAGGACCGGCTCGGCGGCCCGCCGCTCGACGAAGAGGAAGGCCACGAGGAGGACGGCGCCGAGGACGGCCAGCCCGATGATCCGGGCCGAGCCCCAGCCCCAGGTGCCGCCGAGGGAGGCGACGAGGACGAGGCAGGTAGCCACGGAGGCGATGAGGAAGGTTCCGAGGTAGTCGATGGTGTGGCGGGAGGAGCGGGCCGGGATGTGCAGGGCGGCCGCGATGACGACGAGCGCGACGAGACCGATGGGGAGGTTGATGTAGAAGACCCAGCGCCAGGAGAGGTGGTCCACGAACAGGCCGCCCAGCAGGGGCCCGAGGACGCTGGTCGCGCCGAAGACGGCGCCGAAGAGGCCCTGGTACCTGCCGCGCTCGCGGGGCGGCACGATGTCCCCGACGATCGCCATCGACAGCACCATCAGCCCGCCGCCGCCGAGGCCCTGCAGGGCGCGGTAGCCGATGAGCTGGGACATGTCCTGGGCGAGGCCGCAGAGCGCGGACCCGATCAGGAAGATGACGATGGCGGCCTGGAAGAGCTTCTTGCGGCCGTACTGGTCGCCGAGCTTGCCCCACAGGGGCGTGGCGGCGGTCGAGGCCAGCATGTAGGCGGTGACCACCCAGGACAGGTGCTCCATGCCGCCGAGATCGCTGACGATCGTGGGGAGGGCGGTGGAGACGATGGTCTGGTCGAGTGCTGCGATCAGCAGGCCCAGCAGCAGGGCCCCGATGGAGACGAGCACCTCGCGCGAGGCGTGCTCGGCACCGGGCTTCGGGTCAACGGCCGACGCGGTCACATCCTGAGCCATCGGCTCCTCCTCAGGCCGGATCAACATCTCCATCCTGAGTGGTGTGTCCGGTTATGGCCTCCCGGAAGGGTTGGGTGGGGCTTGTGGGGTCTGCATAATCGCTGGCAGTGTCCAGGGGAGGGGTACCAGTGAGCGCAGAGCGCTGTCCGGAATGCGGCGCCGTGGGCGTCGGCTGCGAATGCGCGCGGGGGGTGGGTTTCAACCCGCTGCGGATTCGCCCGTACGTGGCCATGCCGGAGACCGAGCAGACCCCGCCGGCACCCCAGCCGGTCCTGGGCGCCCTGGCCCACCCGGGCCCCACCCCCGGCACCCCCTTCCCCTCGGACCCGCCACCGGGCCCGGACGCGGGGGCGGAAGCGCCGCAGCCCGCCCAGCCGGGCGCCGCCTGGGCGGCACACCCGGAGCCCTCGACGGCTGCGCCCGGCACTCCGGCGACGCCGGACGCGGCCGCGGCCCCGCTCCACCCCGGGGCGCCCGCCCAGCCGGACCCCTGGACGGCGCAGCCGGCGGCGTGGGGGCCCCAGCCGGGCCTCCCGACGCCCCCCGCCGAAGCCCCGGCGCCCCCGCTCCGGCCCGGCGCACCGGCCCAGCCGGAAGCCTGGGCCGCGCAGCCGGACGCGTCGACCACGCCGTCCGGCGCTCCGACGGCCCGACCGGACACGGCGGCGGCCCCGCCCCACCCCGGCACGCCCGCACAGCCGGGCCCTTGGACGGCGCAGCCGGGCCTCCCGGGATCCCCCGCCGAAGCCCCGGCGGCCCCGCTCCAGCCCGGCGCACCGGCCCAGCCGGAAGCCTGGGCCGCGCAGCCGGCGACGTGGGAGCCCCAGCCCGGCCTTCCGGTGGACGCGGCAGGCGTTCCGGCGGGTCCGCCGGGCGGGGACGCGGGTCCGGCGCAGCCCGGGATGCCCGGCACCGCGGAGGCGGGGGAGCCCGGGCCGGGCCTCCCGGCGGCGCCCGGCGGAGCTCTGGTGACCCCGCCGTGCGGGGACCCGGCGACGGTCCCGGCCGGTGTTCCGCAGGAGGCCGCGGCGCCGCCCGGCCCCGGCCCGGACCCCGCTCAGCCGGACGTCCCCGCGGACGCCCTCGCGGCGCAGCCCGGGCCGGCGTCCGGGGCTCCGTGGCCCGCCGGCCCGCACGGCGGCGACGCCCCGACCACGGTGCTGCCGCCCGTCCCGGCCGGGCCGGACCCGGCCGAGGGCCCGCACACTCCCGCGTACGGGATACCCGTACCGGCACCGGCGGAGCAGACGGTGCAGCTGCGGGCCGTCCCCCCGCAGTGGCCCGACGCGGGCCCCGCCGGGCGGCCGCGGCCCCGGCGGCTGCCGCTGCTGGCCGGGGTGGGCGCGGCGGTGGCCGTAGGGGCGGTGGCGCTGGCCCTGGTCCTGTTCACGGGCTCCGACGAGGACGACGCCGCGCTGGGCGACCCCAAGCCGTCGACGCCCGTCACCGAGCTGGCCCCGGTCGGGCCGTCGGAGGCGCCGACCGGCCCGACGGCGAGCCCTTCCGCCGCGGCCTCGTCGTCCCCGTCGGCCGGTGCCTCCCGTTCCGCGTCCCCGTCCGCCTCCCCGAGCCCCTCGCGCTCGGCCTCGGCGTCCCCGACCCCGTCCGCGAGCGCGAGCCGGAGCCCGAGCCCCACTCCGCCCCGGCCGGCGGTGAAGCCCACGACGCTGCGTCCCGGCGATTCGGGACCCGAGGTGGAGAAGCTCCAGCGGCTGCTGTCGGACCAGGGGCTGTACCGGGGCCGCTTCGACGGCCGGTACGGCCGCGGCGTGGAGCGGGCGGTGGCGGACTTCCAGATCGAGTACGGGGTGTACGACGACGACTTCGGCGTCTACGGCCCGGCGACGCGCCGCGCCCTGGAGGGATAGGTCACGCGGCCGGCGGTGGCGCGCACCCCGCCGGGTTTTGTATCGTGAAGGAACAAAGTGGTTCCGTCCGCACTCCCTGACCGGTGGACGGAACCGCTTGTTCTCTTTAACCGCCCGTCTGGAGCCCCGCCGATGCCGGCCAGCACCACCACGACCACCGCCCCCGCCGTCCTCACCGCCAGGGCACTGCTCCTGGACATGGACGGGACCATCGTCAACTCCGACGCGGTGGTCGAACGCTGCTGGCGCGAGTGGGCGGTGTCGCACGGGCTGGACCCGCATGAGGCCCTCAAGGTGGTCCACGGCCGGCAGGGCTACGCCACGATGGCGATCCTGCTTCCCGACCGCCCCATGGAGCTCAACCACGCCGAGAACGCGGTGATGCTGGCCCGCGAGACCGCCGACACGGACGGCGTGGTGCCCGTCGCGGGGGCGCCCGGGTTCATGGCCTCGCTCGCCGGGCTGCCGCACGCCCTGGTCACCTCGGCGGACGCCGCCCTGGCCGAGGCCCGCATCACGGCCGCCGCGCTCCCGATGCCGCGGGTTCGGGTCACCGCCGAGTCCGTCGGGGCCAGCAAGCCGGACCCCGAGGGCTTCCTCAAGGGCGCCGCCGAGCTGGGTGTGGATCCGGCCGACTGCGTGGTCTTCGAGGACTCCGGGGCCGGCATCGCGGCGGGCCTCGCGGCCGGCATGCGCGTGATCGGCATAGGCCCCCGCGCCGCCGCCCACGGCCCGACGGCCCACGTCCCCGACCTGACCTCGGTCCGCGTGGAAGCCGCCGCCGACGGCACCCTCACCCTCACCCTCACCCCGCCCGCCTGAGCCACCGCACCCGGGCGGGCGGCCGGGCCGGAGCACCGGCCGGGCAGGCCTCCCGGGCCCGCGGGGGCCGCCCGTCCGCGCCCGCCCCCGCGCAGGGGGACCGGCGCTCAGCCCGCGATCGCCTCGTACAGGGAGAAGCCGGCCAGCGCCACCATGACGCCCGCCGCGATCTTGGTGATCAGCCGCAGCGGCACGTACTTCATGAGCGTGCGCCCGCCCAGGATGCCGATGCCCGCGACCGCCCAGAGCGCCAGCACCGCGCCGAGGCCGACGGAGAGCGGGTCGTCGTACCGCGCCGCGAGGTTGGCCGTCATGATCTGCGTCAGGTCACCGAACTCGGCGACCAGGATCAGCATGAAGCCGGCTCCCGAGACCTTCCAGAAGGACTGGTCGGCGGGCGGCTTGACCTCTTCGTCGTCATCGTGCTTCTTCAGGAGGAGCATGGCCGCGCCCGCGAGGAAGAGGAGGCCGACGACGGCCTGGACGAGCCGGTGCGGGAGCAGCGTGAGCACGCTGCCGGCGGCGATGGCGAGCGCGACGTGCACGGCGAAGGCGGCGGCCACGCCCGCGAAGACGTAGGAGGCGCGGTAGCGGGTGCCGAGCATCAGGCCCGCGAGGGCCGTCTTGTCGGGGAGTTCGGCGAGGAAGACGACGCCGAAGGCGATCGCGAGGACGGTGAAGCTGAACACGGGGTGGGAACCTCGATCGGTCGTCGGGCAGGGCGCCGTCGTACCGAGAGACCTGGGGTGTTTCAGGGGTCGCTTCGGCTCGGCGGCGCCCTGAGAGCGTGAAACGTCACACGTCACGGCATGTCGTCGACATGCGTCACGCGTGCCGCGTCACATGGACAGGGCACTGCGGCCGAAGGTCTCGCTGGCCGGCCGCTGACGCGGCCTGCCTCCGGGCGCCGGCTGGGTGACCCAGCAGTATGTCGACGGTCCGGCGAAGAGCTACTCCCCTTCTGCTCCGTCCAGGGTACGCGACGGCACCGGCGGGCCGTGCGCGTCCGGTATGTGAGGTTGGACCCACTCCACCCGACCCCGGCGGCCGGAATCTCAACTTCCCCTTGATTACAGGCCATTGATTGTCTTGATGTGACGTGCCCATGTCGGCAATCTGTCACCTGGTGCCCGTCCCCGAGACACCTGGCGCCGCCACCATGGCCGCGCCCCGCCGGGGTTCGCACGGCCACCACCCCCCGCACCAGGGAGCCCCCATGGCCCTCATATCCACCCGCACGCCCTCCTTCTACGCGCGTCGCGCCGGACGCGCAGGCGTCCTCGCCTCCGCCGTCGCCCTCGCCTCCCTCACGGCGCTCGTGAACGCCCCGGCCGCCCTGGCCTCCCCGCCCACCCCCATCACCGCCGCCGAGGCCCGCTCCTACCTGGCCACGGTCACCCCGGCCGCCGAGGGCACCCTCACCGGCTACAGCCGCTCCCAGTTCCCGCACTGGAGCACGGTCTCCGGCACCTGCAACACCCGCGAGACGGTCCTCAAGCGGGACGGCGTGAACGTCGTGACCGACTCCGCCTGCGCCTCCGTGAGCGGCAGCTGGTACTCGGAGTACGACGGCGCCACCTGGACGGCGGCCTCCGACATCGACATCGACCACATGGTCCCGCTCGCCGAGGCCTGGCGCTCGGGTGCCAGCACCTGGACCACCACCAAGCGCCAGCAGTTCGCCAACGACCTGACGCGCCCGCAGCTCATCGCCGTCACCGACAACGTCAACCAGGCCAAGGGCGACCTCGACCCCGGCAAGTGGCTGCCGCCGCGCACCGCGTACCGCTGCACGTACGCGCGCATGTGGGTCCAGGTGAAGCAGTACTGGGGCCTGAGCATGGACTCCGGGGAGAAGACCGCCCTCGTGAACGTCCTGAACGGCTGCTGACGGACACCTCCTACCGGCCCGCCGACGGCCCCCCACCGGCCTCGTCCGCCCCTCATCCGCCCCTCCCCCGGCACGCCTCCCGGCACTCCTGCGGGAACTGCCGGGGGTTTTCACCCCCGCTATCCCCCGCCAGGGGGAGGCCGACCCCGGCCCCGCCCCGTACCGTGATCGAAAGGCTGCCGAGGAGGGGGAGTTGGATGGCCGGGCTGCGTCTTGGACCACTGCTGCGCTACGTCGACTGGGACACGGGTGACACCGCCACGATATGGGTCGAGGCGGACCGTCCGTGCACGGCCGAGGTGCGATGCGCCGACGGGTCCGGCGGCAGCGTCCGCACCTTCCAGATCGCCGGCCACCACTACGCACTGGTGCCGGTCACCGGCCTGACGCCGGGCACGACCACGGCCTACGAGGTACGGCTCGACGGCGTCCTCGTCTGGCCGGCGGGCGGTGACGGCTTCCCGCCGAGCACGATCACCACCCCGCCGGTCGGCGGCGGCCGGCCCGCGCCCGGCCTCCGCGTCACCTTCGGCTCGTGCCGGCAGGCGGCCCCGCCCGCAGGCCGGCGCGGGCCGCACGGGGCCGACGCCCTCGACACCCTCGCGGCGCGGCTGGCCCACGACCCGGGGGAGGTCCGGCCGGACGTCCTGCTGCTGCTCGGCGACCAGGTCTACGCCGACCACCTCTCGGCCGAGACCCGGGCATGGCTCGCGGCCCGCCGCGACCTCCGGGAACCCCCGGGCGCACAGGTCGGAGACTACGAGGAGTACACCCGGCTGTACTACGAGTCCTGGCTCGACCCCGAGATCCGCTGGCTCCTCTCCACCGTCCCCAGCCTGCACATGTTCGACGACCACGACGTCATAGACGACTGGAACACCAGCGCCGCCTGGCTGGCGGAGATGCGGGCGACCCCGTGGTGGCCGGAGCGAGTGCTCAGCGGGCTGATGTCGTACTGGGTCCACCAGCACCTGGGGAACCTCTCCCCCGCCGAACTCGCGGCGGACGAGCTCTACGCGGCCGTACGGGCCACCCCCGACGGCACCGACGCGCTGCGCGCCTTCGCGGCCGCGGCGGACGCCGACCCCGCCTCGGCGCGCTGGAGCTACCGGCGGGACTTCGGCCGGTCCCGGCTGCTGATGGTGGACACCCGGGCGGCCCGGGTCCTCGCCGAGGACGGCCGGGCCATGCTCGATCCGGCGGAGCAGCACTGGCTCCGGGAGAACGCGCTGGAGGGGCACGGGGGGTACGACCACCTGCTGATCGGGTCCTCCCTGCCGTGGCTGATGCCGCCGCTGATCCACGACGCGGAGGTGTGGAACGCCGCGCTGTGCCGGGGTGAGCGCGGGCCGCGGTGGGCGCGGATCGGGGAGGACCTGCGGCGGCGCAGCGACCTGGAGCACTGGGCCGCGTTCCCGGCGTCGTTCGCCGCGCTGAGCGACCTGATCGAGGAGGTGGGGACGGGCCCGAAGGCTCCGGCGACGGTCTGCGTCCTCTCCGGGGACGTGCACCACGCGTACGTGGCCGAGCCCCGAATACCGAGCACGGCCCGGGTGTTCCAGCTGACCTGTTCCCCGGTGCACAACTCCATCCACATGGTGGTGAAGTGGGGGTTCCGGCTGGGCTGGTCGCGGCTGGGCCGGTGGCTGGGGCGCGGCTTCTCCCGGCACGGCCGGACGGGCCGGCCGCCGGTGAGCTGGCGGCGTACGGGCGGCCCGTGGTTCGGCAACCAGCTCATGACGCTGGCCCTGGCGGGCCGGAGCGCCCGGCTGCGGCTGGACCAGGCCCGGTCGGGCCGGCCGGGGGCCCGGCTGGTGACGGTGCTGGACCGGGAACTCACCGCGGCGCAGTAGGCCGGGCCGCCGCCGGACGGGCGCCGGGCGTACGCTGTATGGCTGTCAGCCGCCCCTGCCGCTCCCCGCGACGACGCGGCGCTCCGGACTGGGGAGTCCCGCTGTGCTTGAGGCTCTGGGGTCGTTGACGGCGAGCCCGTGGATCTACGCCGCCGTGGCGGTGTCGGTGCTGCTCGACGTGTTCCTGCCGGTGCTGCCGAGCGGCGTGCTGGTGATCAGCGCCGCGGCGGCCGCGGCGGCGGCAGCGGGTTCGCCCGCGCAGGTCCCGGACATCCGGCTGCTGCTGGTGGTCGCCGCCACCTCCTCGGTACTGGGTGACATGACGGCGTACCGGCTGGCCCGGCGCGGCGGCGCCCGCCTGGACCGGGCCGTGGCCCGCTCGCGCCGTCTGACCCGCGCGCAGGACCGCCTGGGCACCGCCCTGGCGCGGGGCGGCGGCGCGCTGATCGTCCTCGCCCGCTTCGCCCCGGCCGGCCGTTCGGTGGTCTCGCTGGGCGCGGGGCGGACGCGGCGCAAGCCGACGGAGTTCCTGCCGTGGTCGGTACTGGCGGGCCTGAGCTGGGCGAGCTACAGCGTGTCGCTGGGCTGGTTCGGCACCCAGTGGCTGGGCACGGCCTGGCTCGGCACCGCGGTCTCCCTGGTCGCCCTCTTCGCGGCGGGCTCCCTGGCGGCCTACTTCATCCGCCGCCCCACCCCCGACCCCACCCCGGCCTGACCCGCCCCCGGCCCACCCCGCAACCGGCCACCCGCCACCCGCGCCCCGCACGCGGGCCGGGGCCGGAGGGCCACCGCACCGCCGGAGGCCTCGGCGCGCCCGGGGGCGTCACGCCGCTGTGCCCGGCGGCCGAGCCCGTCCCCGAGGCGGGGCGCCGCGCGGCGGCCTCGCCCGTACTCCCCGCTCCCCCCGCACCCCCCGGAGGGAGCACGCCGGTCACCCGTTCACCCGGCAGCGATCGCCACGGACCGCCCGGGCTTCTAGCGTCCAGAACACGGCGCAACCACACCCGCGTCATTCCCCGCACCTGCCCCTGGCCGCGCCGTTTCGACGAGCCCGAGGAGTTCCCTCATGTCCCCCACGCGCACGCGCAACCGGCGCCGGCTGACCGGGATCGCGGCCGCGACACTCGTCGTCGCGGCCGTCGCACCCGCCACACTCGCCTCCGCCGCCCCCTCCGCCACCGTCTCTCCCGGCACCGTCGCCCCCGGCGGCCGGGTCAGCCTCACCGTGGACGGCTGCGACAGCTCCTCCGCCAGGGCGACCTCCCGCGCCTTCGGCGACGTCTACCTCTCCCCCGGCAGCCGCGCGTACAGCTTCTCCGGCTCCGCCACCGTCTACCGGGACGCCACCGCCGGCTCCTACCCCGTCTCCTTCGAGTGCGGCGGCAGCGGCCGCCGCGTCACGGTCACCTTCCAGGTCAGCCCGGGCGCCGCCCGCGGCGGCATCGGCGGCAGCGTCGACTCGATGAGCCGGACCCAGATCGCCCTGGGCGGCACCCTCGCGGCCGGCGCGCTCGGCACCGGCATCTGGCTGCTGCGCCGCCGCTGGGCCCACACCGGCTGACGGGTCAGACGGAGGCGGAGGCGGCGGTCCGCCCCCGCACCTGCACCCCGTCGAGCAGAGCGGCGGTCGCCTCCGCGACGGCGTCCACGGCGGCCTCGAACACCTCCTGGTTGTGCGCGGCCGGCACGCGGAAGCCGGACACCTTCCGTACGTACTGGAGCGCGGCCGCGCGGATCTCCTCCTCGGTGGCCTTCTCGGGGATGGCGGGCGGGCGCAGGGTCTTAATGGAGCGGCACATACCTCCACTATGGCGCGGCCGGCGGCAGCTCGGACCCGGAAAGCTTCATGATGAGCCCGGCCTGGAGCCTGCCCCTCAGCTCCGGGTCGGCGACGTCCTCCAGGAGCCCTATGGCCTGCTGGGTGCTCTCGGCGGCCCGCCGGTCCTCGCGCAGGGAAGCGGTCTGGGCGGCCATGTGCCGCAGGGCGAGGTCCGCGCGCCGGTGGAAGAGCTGCCCGACGAGGGTGACGACCAAGCCGACGGAACTGGTGACGACCCCGAGATACGCGTCCCCCGCGCTCTCGGCCTTCCACACCGCGAGCCCGACCCCGAAGAGCAGCACCGCCGCGCCGACCCCGGCGAACCGCTGGCTGGTCGCGAAGCTGCTGCGCGCCTGCGTCAGCCCGTACGCGTAGTACTCGACGAGGATCGGCGTGAAGTCGTCGTGCCGGTCACCCAGCTCGGCCGAAGCCCCCTGGTGCGCCCCGGCGTCCACCAGCCGCGGGTCCCCCGCCCCCCGCGAACGCTCCCCCATCCGTGCGAGCAGCCGCTCCCGCTCGGCGTCCCGCTCCCGCTCGAACCGCGCCTGGCCCAGCAGCCCGACCACGAGCAGCCCGAGCCCCGCCACCCCGAGCCCGAGGACCCAGACCCACTCCGCTCCCCCTGCCACACCCTCCAGATCCCCGCCCCGCCGCGCGGGAAACCAGCCCGGACCCTAGACTGACGAACGCCCGATTTGTCCGGCACCAGGGACCCCCGAGGGAGTCGCACCATGGCCAAGCGAGGAAACAAGAAGCGCGCCCGCAAGAAGAAGAAGGCCAACCACGGAAAGCGCCCCAACGCCTGAACCGCACCCCTGGACACGCATGGGACCCCCCGCCGACCCGGCGGGGGGTCCCATGCCGGCCACGGCACTGTCAGTGCCCCGGGCTAGCGTCGTCCCGTTGGGCCGGCCTGGCACCGCATCACGGTACGACGCGGCCACGGGGGGGGTGGCTCAGAAGAGTGCGCCGGTCCCACAAACCCCGCGACCTCGTGCAGCTCCAACACCACCCCCCTTCCCACCGGACAGACGAAAGGCCCTCAACCGTGACCGGTTGGAGGCCTTCGCACCGATGGGCACGAACGGTTCCGAACCGCCGACGTCTGCTGTGCAGGCTCGCCCAGGGCAACCTGTCACGGGCTGAGTGCAGGATTCGGAACCTGTCATCGGCTACTCGCGAGTGCCATGGTCCACCCACGTTGATGTCGGCTACGGATGTCAGCGGTCGGTTACCACCAGGACCACTTCTTCTTCCGAAGCGCCTGCTTCTTCGCCTTTGCTTCCCCCGCCTTGCGGTCTGCCACCCCGCGGGCTGTCCACTCGCCCTGATGCTGGTAGCACTGGCCGCTTCCCACGATGGCTGGTCTCGTACACCGACCACCGCCCTTCTTGGCAGCTCCACACTTCGGCTGGGTCACTCCCTCGCACTCCTTCCCACGCCGTCACAGGGACAGTGGCAGCGTCTCGCCAGCCATACAGGCCGGGAAGGCGCACACGGAAGCACAGCGGGGCACACGGATCGGAGGCCCGTGCGGCGCAGGGCCATTCCCTGGGCGGAGCGCTCGCGCTGGACCAGCGTGTACGAACCCGTCAGCTCATTCATGAATGGATCCCCATTCGGACCGTCAGGCCATGCCCTCTGTGCGAGTTGGGTGCAATGGGCGTGGGCTGCCTTGCGGACCTGCGGGGCCCGGCGGCCCGCCGATAGCCGCCCGCGACTGGAGCTCGGATATCTGCCGATGCAGAACGACGAGCGCAGCGGATTGGCCTGCCAGGAGGGCGCCAACAGCGAGACCTCCGATGACGCGGCGCCGACTCACTCTCGTCGGTGTGGAAGCTTGCTCCTGAACGACCATGGGCCCCCTTGAAGCTTGCTGTGCCGCGTCAGTGTCGGCGGTCAGACAACAGTGCCGAGCCCAGGGTTTGACCGGACGAGGCGTGTGCTCCTCGGCCGCATTCGGCTGGTACCCGCGAGCTGCGGCCCCCCGTGGAGATCCTCGGGCACTCGCAGACGTGTACACCCACGTCGTCCAGAACACCCAGCGCGAGACCATCGGGCACATGGACCCGGCTGGTCAGGCGGTGCCGCGGCCCGCTCTGACCGACCACGTCTAGTCAGACGGGAATGCCGAAGGCCCCCAACCGTGATCGGTTGGGGGCCTTCGTGCTGGTGGGCGCGGACGGTTTCGAACCGCCGACATCTGCTTTGTAAGAACCCGTAAACGCTGCGTGAGCCTGAGTGAGCCTCGATGAGGCTCAGTGAGCGGGTTTTCACGGCTCCACAACCCCCATCTCGCGGTTTCCGTGAGTCTCAGTGAGGCTCAGTGAGGGGGTGTTGTGGCGTCGATGTGGCGTCGTGTGGCGTCGAGCCATCAGGACACCGCCCGAAGCGTCCGGCCGCTGACCAGCGCGGCTCGCACTTCCTCCACCAGCTCGGGCCCGGCGTGCTGGTACAGCCACGTCACGCGGCCACCCCGCTCGTGGCCCATGATGACCTGCACGTCCTTCTCGGGAACGCCAGCGTCCTTCAGGCGGGTGGCGAAGGTGTGCCGAAGGTCGTGGACTCGGGGCCAGTACTCGTTCCGGCCGGTCTCTGGGTTCTT
Organism: Streptomyces sp. NPDC043896; assembly: GCF_056435605.1. Classification (NCBI taxonomy): domain Bacteria; kingdom Bacillati; phylum Actinomycetota; class Actinomycetes; order Kitasatosporales; family Streptomycetaceae; genus Streptomyces; species Streptomyces sp. NPDC043896. Next base: position 99,664 of record NZ_JBWKEE010000024.1, on the reverse strand, counting down.
CACGATCCGGGCCAGGCCCGCGGCCTTGATGGCCGGCAACCAGTGGCGACGGAAGTTGGGCCGGGTCAGCACCGAGTCCAGGTCGGCCGGAGTGCCGTCCTTCCTCTTCCTCGTCCGCCCCGCCAGCGGGCCCCGGAAGATCAGCTCCTCCGGGTGCATGCCGTCCTCGATGGAGGACTCGGTCGTCGCCGGCTGGTGCTTCTCCATCATCGTCTTCACCGCCTCAACCGCGGCTGGCGTGAGGGGAACGGTCCGGAACCCGGCCTTCGACTTGGGCGCCATCTTGCGCCGGATCACGCCCTTGTCGTCGATGAGAACTTCCTTCACCTTCACCGTGCAGCGGTTGAGGTCGACGTTGCAGGCTCGCAGGCCGGTGTACTCGCCCCAACGCATTCCGGTCTCCTGGGCGAACACCATGAGGGGATGGTAGTACGCCGTGAGGTGCTCGCGGATCAGATCGCACTGCGCGGCTGTCGGCGGGATGAGGTCGTCCGGGTGCTTGGCCGGGGCCGGGGACACCTCGATGTCGAGGCAGGGGTTCACGCTGATCCGCCGGTCCCGGAGCGCGGCCACCATCATGTGGCGCAGCAGCTCCAGCGTCTTCTTCTGGGTGGCGTGGCCCTTGACGTCGTTGGTGATCCAGTCCTGCACCTGCACCCAGGTGATCGAGTTGAGCTTGCGCCGGCCCCACTTCGGCTGTACGTGGACCGTCCACGCGGACAGCTTCCGGTTCTCCGTCGTGATGGACTTCTTCTTGACCGTGGGCCACCAGATCGCGTACCACTCGTCGATGGTGACAGCACCGCGCTTCGGGTCCTGGTACGTGCCTTCGCGTACCTGGGTGCGCACCTTGTCGAGGTGCGCGGCAGCTTCCTTCTGAGTCGGGAACAGGGGCCCGCACTGCTTACCGTTCGGGTCCCGGTACCGGGCCTGCCAGTTGCCCTGGCAGTCGCGGCGGGGGGCGCGCTCCTTGTACTTCCCCGGGGGGAACTCCTTCAGGCACAGCTCGCAGCCGCACGTCTTGCTGCGCATCTGCCTGGGGTTGGTTGCCTGCTTCTTAGACGCCACCGTGCACCCCCTGGTCGGCGCCAAACTGCTGCGCTTCGGCTCGGGTCGAGAAGCTCCGCCACCGCTGACGTCCGCCGGCCCGGTATCGAACCCGCCAGCTGCCAGAGCAGCCTTCCCGTGGGGGCCGACTCCCGTACCGCTCTTCGGGTAGGTCGATCAGGCAGTCACAACAGCCGCACGTACGGCTCGCCATCTGCTGGATTTCATGCGCCACGACGCATCACCTTCTCCTCGCTCTTCCGCTGGACGGGTACGCGGGGCAGGAGATGGATCGGTGCCCCGCAGTGGCAGATTGCACCACTGGGAGGCTGCTTGACGGCCATCTTCGAGAGGATCAGCCGCAGCGCCCACAGCCGCAGTTGGGCCGGAACGGTCGTGGGGATGGTGATGGTGTTCGTGACCGCGTCGTAGTGGCGGTAGGTGCTGGCGGGCGCGCTGGTGAAACGGATGCGGATGCACATGCTGATTTCCCCGTGGGCAGGCGGACGGGTTGTCAGCCGCGGGGGAGGGCGTCGGCCGTGTGACAGAAATGTACTCGCCGATAGGTGAATATGCGACCACTCTGCGTACGAAAAACACACGGATCTTCACATGGAGTGATCGAGCCCGTTTGCGTTAGACCCGTGAAGGCTCCAAACGGTTGTACCGGCGCGGGGTTCGACCTTCAGCCCGAGTTGGAGGCCGCCCAGGCGCGCATCTGGATGAGCGCCAACTTCTGCTGCTCCGGAGTGAGTTCGGCAAAGGTGTTGCGCAGCTCTTCCTCAACGTCACCGGAGAGGGCACCCGGGGCGCGGCGGCCGGCGGCCGCGAAAATCTCTTCGCGGCTGAACTTCGGGTAGGCCTCGGCAAGCTTCTCCAGGAGGGCTCGACGTGGACCCTTCGTGCCGCCACGCTTACGGTGCACCCAGGCGTTGACGGTCGCAGGGGCGGCGTTGATGGCGCGCGCGATCTCGGAGTCGGACACGCCATAGGTGTCCTTCAGCCGCTGAATCAGCTGCGCGAGATCCTCGCCACTGGTTTGCCCCTCGTGCTCCACGAGGTAAGGGTGCCCTCTGCTCTTCTACTTTTGCAAGTGAAAGTAGAAGCATTGGCGCGATTGAGCGCGGCGCGCGACCTCCCCATCACGCTCCGGCGCACTGGCATATGCAATCAGATTCGAACGCCCTTGCGATACCCATTTCCGGCGCGCGGAAACCTCACCGACGCTCACCGAAACTCATTGACACCGGTTCAACTGACACTGTAGAAATGTGTCAACGGCGAAGCGCAACGCTTCATCGCCCACCTACGGCACAGAGGCACCCATGACCCACCTGCTCCGCAAGGCCGGCGGCCAGCCAATCCGCGACGCGATGAAGCGTCGCCGGATGTCCGGCCAGCGACTAGCGGAGGCCACCAGGGCGATCGACCTCGCGGGGCGCGGCATCAGCGCCGCCACCGTCGCCAAGATCACAGGGCGCGGCGCATCGGCGGCCGAAGAGTGCCGACTGCGGACCGCGTGGCTCATCGCGACCGCCCTGAATGAACCGCTCCAGCAGCTCTTCCTCATGCCCTCAGTTTCAACTGACACAGTAGAAAGGTAAAGCCCCTGATGGCGAACCTCGCCTCTCGTACCGAGACTCTCCGGCCGGCCGGGCTGGTGCCGCTGCTGAACACCGAGCAGCTCATGGCCTTCTACGGCGTCTCGAACTGGACGGTCAACCAGTGGGTGCAGCGCGGCTGCCCCGTGGAGCCCGTCCCGTTCCGGGGTCGGCGCTTCGACCTGAAGCGGGTCCAGATGTGGATCGCGACCGAGACGCCGAACGCCGCCTGACCCAACGAGAAAAGCGGGGCCGCCCGGACGGCCATCCGGAACGACCCCGGCATTCCTCAACCACATCGAATCGAGGAACACCATGAACCACCACGGTACCCCTACGCCGACCGGCCTCCCGGGCCAGTCCGGCATCACCTCCCGCATCCCCGTACCGCTCCCGGCCCCGTCGGTCGAGCTGTACACGGACCCGCGCGGCTTCGTCTGGAAGCTCGTCGAGGACGGCCAGGACGGCCGGCTCTTCGTGCCGGAGCAGGTCAACCCGGCGTCGTGCCCCCGGATGGTGTGGGCCCGCGAGGACGAACTGACCGAGTTCGTCGGCCCGCTGACCCGAGTGGAGCGTGCCGCATGAGCAACCTCCTCCGAGTCGACTTCGGCTTCCCGATTCCGCTGGAGCCCCTGACGGTCACCCCGACGGCCCTGAGCGAGCAGATCATCCGCTACCTGCGGCGCACCGAACTGGACGCTACCGCTGTGGAGGTCGGCGTCGGCTGCGGCTCGGTCTTCGAGGGAGACCGACTCGTCGCAATCTTCACGGTGTCGCCGCTCGGTGGTGCGGCATGACGTCCTCGCCCACGCCGGAGGAGCTAGCGGCGCTGAAGGTCGCGAACGCGGCGCTGCTGACGGCGGACTCCGCGTACGACTTCGCGGCGACGATCGTTTTCGCCCTCGGGTCGGCGCAGCTGCTTCAGTCGCCGGAGTCGGCGGCCGAGCTGGTCCGCCTGCGGGCCCGGGTGGCCGAGCTGGAGGCCCTCACGCCCGCCGAGTACCAGACGTGCCGCACGTGCAGCGCCGCGTACCGGTACGGGCGGTCGTGCTCGAACTGCGCCTTCCAGGCCGAGATGGCCGCCGCTATGGCGGTCCGTCGGGAGGGACCCGAGCCGCACGCGTACCGCCTCGGCCGGGACCTGCCGGACTACCAGACGTGCAACCGCGAGGTCGGGCACCCGTACGGCTGGGTGACCGCCTGTTCCGGCCCCGCCGGGCACAACGGGGACTGCGCCTCGCAGTTCGACCGGCCGGAGGTGCCCCGTGGCTGACCGCGTCCGGGTGCTCTGCGCTCACGAGTACGTGCTCATGCAGGACTCCTGCCCCGGCTGCGACGCCGAGCAGGAGACGCCGCACCAGGCCGACCCGGTCCGCGTCGTCCCGTCGTGGACGAGCACCCCGCACACCCGGTGCCGTCGCTGCGCGCTGCGCCCGTCCGACTGCATCCACACGAGGGGCGGGTCCCGTGGCTGACGAGATCACCCCGTCCGGCTGCCGGCACTGCGGGATCCCCGAGCGCGAGCACTTCCAGCGGTGGAAGCAGCCCGCCGGCTGGCACCGCTGGGCCGCGCCGACCGACCGCCAGATCATCGCCCGCATGCGCATGCGGCGGGCGTTCCGGCTCCAGCTCCTCGACGCCGCCGGGGCCCCGTTCATCGACGGCCGCGAGTACCGGGACCGGTACGGCGACACCTGGCGCTCTGTGGCCGAGGCCACCGAGTTCCGCCACATCGCCTGGGTCGACGGCCGGACGTACGAGACCGAGGCCGCCCGTCGGCACCCGGACGCCCCGCCGCTTCAGCCCTGGTTCGAGGACGCCCGCTCGGTCGTCCGCTCCTCCGGCCCCTTGACCCTCATCTCCCGCGTGTTGGAGGACCAGTGACCCAGCAGCCGCCCGTGACCGGGCCCATCCTCATCGGCGTCGAGCGCATCCCCGCCGGCGCTCGCCTCGACCTCGGCGCGTTCACCTCGCTCGTCGTCGGCGACGTCATCGACGCCCTCCTCGACCCGGACGGCGCCCTGTGGGACCTCCTCCACGAGGTCGCCGACCCGGCGGCCCGGCCGGAGGGCGCCCCGGAGTGCCTCGACCGGGAGGAGCTGGAGCGGCTGCTCGTCGAGCGCGCCTCGTCGAAGGTGCCGCTGTACGGCCCGGCAGCCGGGCGGCTCGCCCGCCGGCTGCTGGCGGTGGCCCCGACGTCGGTGCCGCAGCATCGCGGGGAGGCGGCGTGAGCGCCCTCGACAAGGCCCGTGCGGCCGCCCGCGCCTGGCTGGCCTGTCCGACCAGCGGAGGCCCGAACCCCGTCTGGCGGACCTGCTTCAGCACGGCCGGCACCGACGGCCCGACCGGCATCGCCCCGTTCTGCCCCGACGAGGACCACAACCCGGACGACGGCAGCGTCTACGACTGCTGCCCGGACCCGGTTGTCGAGGTGCGGTCGACGGCGCTCGCCGACTACCTCGCCGCGCTGCTGAATGCCGATTTGGGAGGGACCCGATGACGCGCCGGGAGTGGCTGCTCGCCGCGCTCCAGTCCGCGCCGGGGCCGGTGACGACGCACGACGCGGAGGTGCTCCTCGCGGGCTCGCCGTGGCCGTCGTCGGGCCGGAACACGGCGCGGAAGGACCTTCGTGGGCTCGCGGTACGCGGGGCGCTGGTCGTGGTCGACACGGACGGCCGTCGCGCCTACCTGCCCACCCCGGCCACGGGGAGGGCCGCCGCATGACCACAACCCCGCAGATCCCGTCGGAGCCGCTGGTCGTCCGGCGTTTCGACTGCTCGATCGAGCCGGACCGCGAGTGCGGCGAGACCGAGATGGTCGTGTGCGCCATGAGCGAGGACGGTCGCCCGGTGGCATTGCTCCTCGACGACGAGGCGCGGGCCAAGCTCGCCGGCCTCCTCGGCGGCCGGACGCCCGGCCTCGACGAGCGGGCACTCCAGCTCGCCGACCACATCATCAACACCGGCGGCGAGTGGACCACCGGGAAGGCCCACCAGTGGGTGACCCAGGTGATCAGCCCGAAGCCGCCGATCCACTTCACCCGGCACGCGCTCCAGGCCCTGGCCGTACACGGCTACCTGCGCGAGCGGCGCGAGCCGGGCCGCGTCTCCTACACGCCGATCTACGCGCTGGAGGCCAGCCGATGACGAATCCGCGCCTGGCGCGGGACACCGAGCGGGGTCGCTACTACAGCGACCCCGCCGGGGGCCCGGCCCTCGTCTCCGTCACCAACGTCATCGACACCGCCGTCAACAAGTCGTTCGCGCTCGTCCCCTGGGGCGTCAAGGTCACCGTCGAGTACGTCCTCGACAACTGGAAGGCCGTTGTGCACCGGGTCCTCACGGACCGACCGGGCCTCACCAAGGAGCTGAAGGCGCTCCACCGCGAGGCCAAGGAGCGCGCCGCCGACCTCGGCGACCGCATCCACAAGGCCGCCGAGCTGCACATCCTCGGCGCCCCCGTCCCCGCCGACCCCGAGGTCGCCCCGTACCTGGCTCAGCTGAAGCTGTGGCTAACCAGGTGGGGTGTCGACCTCGACCAGCACATCGAGGCCACCGAGATCACGGTGTTCCACCGGCGCCTCGGCTACGCCGGGACGGCGGACCTGATGATCTGGCTGCCGACCGGCCCCGGCGGCCGGCTGGAGCTGTGGCTCATCGACTTCAAGACGTCCGCCACCCGCCCCGCCAAGAGCGTCTACCCGGAGAACACGCTCCAACTCGCCGCGCTCCGGTTCGCGGAGACCGTCCTCCTCCCCGACGACACCGACGCCCCGATGCCTGCCATCGAGCGGGCCGGCGTCCTCAACCTCCGTGCTCGCTCGCACGCCCTCGTCGAGATGCCCGCCGATCGGGCCGCGCACCGCGCGTTCCGCGGCGCCCTCGAAGCCGCCCGCTGGCTGCATGCCGCGCCCTCCTCGTACCCCGCGCTCCCGGCCCCGGCCGTGGTGCCCACTCCTCGAAAGGCGGCCTGATATGGGCGGTCGCATCTCCACCCTCCAGCGGCAAGCGCGTGAACTCGGCCGCCTGCGCACCGGCTGGTCCGTCCCGAACGAGAACCCCAAGCGGCGACCCATCCCCAAGAAGTCCAAGACCTGGGTCATCACCTCGCACGCCGAGCACTACGTCCAGGCCGCAGCCGACGCCTGGGGCGGCACCGTCGAGCGCTGGCAGCCCCAGGGCAACGGGGCCCCGCAGTTCCGCGTCATCACCAATGCTGAGCAGATCGACGCCCTCCTCCCGCCCGGCGACCCGCTGTCGCAGCACAACGAGATGTGGAACAAGGGCGGTTGCGCGCGCCGCTGCGACGGGCAGACCGAACAGCTCACCCGCAGGCCGTGCCTCTGCCTCGCCGAACACGGCGAGGACTGGCACCTGCTTCGCCAGAATCTCAGCACCAAGGACCAGGTCTGCGCGGCGACCTCGCGGCTGAACGTCGTCCTCCCGGACATGCCGGACGTGGGCGTGTGGCGTGCGGAGACGCACTCCTTCTACGCCGCCAACGAGATGGCGGGCACCGTCGACATGGTTCTGTCCGGGACCGGTGGGAAGGGCCTGGTCCCCGTGACGCTGCGGATTGAGCCCCGTACCCGGGTGGCTGGCGGAATGACGAAGCACTTCCCCGTGGTGGTGGTGGAGGTCCGGGGGATCACCCCGCGGCAGGCCCTTGCCGGTCCGATCTCCACCTCGCTCGCGCTGGACCCGACCGGGTCCCGGGCGGTCGCCGCGATCGAGGCGCCGCGCCCCGACTACCTGGCGCTGGCCGCTGCCGCGCTCAACTCCGACGACGTCCGAGACGTGTGGCGGCAGGCCCGGACGGCGGGGCACGTCGACCCGAAGGGCAGCGACGACCTGTCGAAGCAGCTGATGGCCATCGCCTCGGAGAAGGACGAGGAGGCCGCCCGGGCGGCGCTGCCGGCTGGTCCGGACGAGGACGGCGTCTACCCGGTCGAGGTCGTCGAGGACGAGCCCGCGGACTGGCCGGCGGTCGCCACTCCTGGATCGGGGGCCCACCGATGAACTGGCACCTGGGCCGCCTGGCTGGCTTCGACCTGGAGACCACCGGAATCGACGTCGAGACCGACCGCATCGTCACCGCCTGCGTGGTGCAGTGCGGCGGCGGCCAGCCCACCGCGTCCGCCACGTGGCTGGCCGACCCCGGCATCGACATCCCCGAACAGGCGGAGCAGGTCCACGGCATCAGCACCGCACGGGCCCGCGCCGAGGGCAAGCCCGCCGCCGAGGTCGTCGCCGACGTGCTCGCCGCGCTCGGGCAAGCCATCACCGCCGGGATCCCGATCGTCGCGATGAACGCCCGCTACGACCTGACCCTCCTCGACCGGGAGGCCCGACGGTACGGCCTGGACCCGCTCCCAGCCGGCCTCGGCGGGCTGGCGGTCGTGGACCCCTACGTGATCGACAAGGCCGTCGACCGCTACCGCAAGGGCTCCCGCAAGCTCGTCGACCTCGCCGCGCACTACGAGGTCCCGATCGGCGACGCGCACACCGCTGACGCGGACGCGATCGCGGCGTGCCGGGTCGCCTGGCGTATCGGAACCCGCTACCCGCAGATCGCCGGGTACGCGCTGCCGGAGCTGCACGCGGTGCAGGCCGGATGGGCTGCCGAGCAGGCGGCCGGCTTGCAGGAGTACTTCCGCCGGAAGGACCCGCAGGCCGTGGTACGCGGCGAGTGGCCCCTCATCCCCCACCAGCAGGACGGAGAGCAGTGATGCGTGCACAAGACCTCATCCGCCGATTCCGTGGCGACCAGGCCAAGGCCTCCGGTGTGATCGCGGGCCAGGCCGTGAAGATCCGCGACCTGGAAGTGAAGCTGGAGGCCGCCGAGGCCGCCGTCGTCAAGCTCATGCGGTCCGGGCACGGCGGGACGGACGACCAGGTCGCATTCCTCCGGCGGGAGCTGGAGCAGCGCGCCCGGCTGATCGACCAGCTCCGCGCCGGCGTCATCGACGACGCCCAGTCCGCCGCGCTGCGCCGCGACCTCCACCAGGCTCGGGCGGCCGCGCGAGCGCTGGAGGAACGGCTCGCGATGCTCCAGGCCGCCAACGACGGCATCTCGGAGCGCCCGGCGGTGGCCGCATGAGCCTCACCGACAACGACCTCGACCAGCTCATCAAGGCCATCGGTCTCAAGCGCCCGGCTGGCGGAAGCCAGCGCAAGCCCATCGCGCACGGCACCGTGAACGGGGCGAAGCAGCACCGCTACCGCAAGGAGCCGCTGTGCCAGCCCTGCCGCGTCGCCGAGGCCGCCGGGCAGCGCGCCCGCGCCGCCGCCCGCAAGGGGGTGGCTCAGTGATCTTCCGCCACGACCACGCCCCCGACGTCACAGACCTGTTCTGCGGGCTCGGCGGCTCGTCTACCGGCCTCGCCGAGGCAGGCTTCTGGATCCGGCTCGTGATGAACCACAGTCGCGTCCAAGTCGCCGCGCACGCCGCCAACCACCCGGACGCCGAGCACCTCGTCGAGGACATCAACGCCTTCGACAAGCGCAGCCTGCCGCGCACCCGCATCCTGTGGGGCTCACCGATCTGCACCGAGATCAGCCCCGCCGGTGGACGGCGCCGCACCCGCGGCCAGTTGATGCTGGGCGCCGACGCGCCAGCGGCGTTCGAGCGGACGCGGGCGACCGCGCTCGACATCATCGCGGCCACCGAGGTCCACCGGTATGACGCGGTGCTGTGCGAGAACGTCGTCGAGTTCGCTACCGACTGGGAACTGTTCGACTGGTGGCTGAGCGGGATGGCGATCCTCGGCTACCACTTCCAGATCGTGTGCGCCTCGTCCGCGCACCTCGGCGACGCGGACAACCTCCTGGCGCCGCAGCACCGGGACCGGATCTACATCGTGTTCACCCGCAAGGGGATCCCGCTGCCGGACCTGGAGGTCCGCCCCGAGGCGCTCTGCCCGGCCTGTGGCCCGGTCCGGGCCCGGCAGGTGTGGCGCAACCCGCGCCGCCGGAAGATCGGCAAGTGGGGTGTCCAGTACGACTACCGCTGCCCGAACTCGGCGTGCGGGCACCTCATCCTCGACCCGACCGTCCGGCCGATCTCTGAGGTCATCGACTGGAGCAAGCCCGGCCAGCGGATCGGTGACGGCCGCCCCGACCGGAAGCGGTTCACACCGTACGCCGAGTCCACCCGGGCCCGGGTCGCCACCGGTCTGGAGAAGTTCGGGCACGCCCCGCACGTGGCGGTGCTGCGCCGGAACACGGTGCCGGTCGCCGTAACCGACGCGGTGCCTGCCGTGTCCGCACAGGGCAAGCACCACGCCCTCATCGTCCCCAACGGGCGCAAGGGCGCGGTGCGCACGGCCGACGAGCCGCTGACGACGGTGGCGTGCAAGCCTCACCACAGCCTGGTCCGTACGGCTCCGACGGTCGAGGACTGCACGCTGCGGATGCTGTCACCGCGCGAACTCGCCTCGGCTCAGCGGTTCCCCGCGGACTACGTTCTGCCGGATGCCAGCCAGGAGGAGCAGATCCTCGGCGTCGGCAACGCGGTGAGCGTGAACGCTGCCCGCTGGCTCGGCGAGCGCGTGAAGGCGGTACTCGCATGAGCCTCACCGTGACCCCCGCGACCGGGATGCCGCTCACACTCCCGGCCGCGGGCACCAGCCAGCCCCCGCTCGTCATCGGCCTCGACGTCGCCCTCACCGGCTCCGGCGTGGCCGGAGCCGGGTGGACCGACAGGGTCCGCTGCACCACGACGAGCACGCACAGCAGGCTCGCATTCCAGCTCGACGGCCTCGCCTCCTTCTACCGGCACGCGGAGTACGTCGTCATCGAGGGCGCCGCCTACTCCCGCGCGGGAACACAGGGCGCTGACGCGCTCGCCGCGATGCGGTGGATGGTCCGTCACGACCTGTGGAAGCGCCGTATCCCCTACGTCGTGATCACCCCCACCAAGCGGATCACCTACGCCACCGGATCCACTGTCCACCGGGACGAGCACGGCGAACGGCTGAAGGGCCCGGCCCTCAAGGGGCTCGTCCGCGACGCGGTCGCCTCCCGGTACGGCGTTCACACCGAAGGGCCCTGCCGCTACGACGAGGCCGACGCCTACGTCCTCCTCGCCATGGGCCTTGACCACCTCGGGCACCGCCTCGCCGAGGTCCCCGACACTCACGCCCGCGCGCTCGTCGGCTGCGACTGGTCCGGCTTCGACAAGGCGGCCGCCCGATGAAAATCCGCGCCGACATTGCCGAGCTGCTCCGCGACGGCCTCACCGACCGCCAGATCGAGCAGCGACTCCACGTCTGCCACACCACCGTCGCCAAGACCCGTACCGCCTTGGGCATCCCGAAGTGCCGGGGCGGCGTCCGCACCACTTGCACCCTCGCCGAAGCCGTCCTTGCCCGGTCCGAGGACGCCGGCGACGGCCACCGGGCCTGGACCGGCCATGTCTCTCGCGGGGTGCCGGTCCTGCGCTGGCACGGACGCCGCACCACCGCCCAGCGGGCCGGGTTCGTCGCGCACACCGGCCGGTCCCCCATCGGCACCGTCCGGCCCGGCTGCGGTGTGCCGTGGTGCGTTGCGCCGGCGCACATGGACGACACCGCCGCCCGGCAGCGCAACCGTGCTGCCTTCGAGGCCCTGTTCGGAGGCTCCCTGTGATCACCAAGTCCTACGGGCCCCACCGCGCCCCCGACACCCTCGAACCCCCCAGCAACTGGGCTGCGTACGCCGCGTGCGCCACGGTCGACCCCGAGCTGATGTACCCCGAGCTCAACGACCACGCCGCCTACCGCGACGCCCGCAACATCTGCGCCGTCTGCCCGGTCTGGAACGAGTGCCTCGCCGACGTCATGGCGTACGAGGGCAAGGCGTCCGCGAAGTACCGGTACGGAATCCGTGCCGGGCTCACCCCGTCGGAGCGCGCCAACCGCTACGCCCGCTCACGGTCCCGAGGCGCGGCGTGAAAAGCCGCCGCTGCGACGTTCCGGCCGGCGGCCACGACGGCCCACCCCGCCTCTACCCCTGCGGCTGGCGCTGCACCACCCACGCACCCCGACCCCGGCCTGTCAACGAGAACGGAGCCCCGTGATGGACAACATCACCCAGCTCATCGCCACCGCGTACACGGCAGCCGTCCACGGCGAGGTCGACGCAGCAGCCGACGCCCTCGACGCCATCGGGTTCAGCACGGACGCGCGGCAGATGTACGGCGTGTGCTGCGCATTCGCCGAGGCCGGCACCCGCGCCGTCCAGCTCCTCCACCCGACCGGGTTCGAGCCCGCCAAGGGCGAGATGCTCGGGCTCACCGAGATCGCGCCGGGGGCCGCCGACGCAAACCCCCAAACGGCCTGGGCCATGCGGTTCTTCGTCGCCCACGCCAACCGCGACCCCGACATGACCAACGCGCTGTACGCCACCGCCATCCAGGCGGGCCCGGAACGGTTCAGCGAATCCGTATCTGCGCTCCTTTTGGTCGTCGCCAGCCTCGGCCGATCCGTCCTTCAGGCCCGCCGCCCCTCCTGACCTACCGCCCGCCCGGATTTCGGCCGGCGCCTGCGGTTCGACGCCGCAGGCGGGCACCAGCAACCGCCCCTGCTCCACCGAACGGAGACCCACCCGATGCCCTGGTTCAACGTCGATGACGGGTTCGACTCCCACCCGAAGACCCGCAAGGCGGGCAACGCGGCGGCCGGGCTGTTCTGCCGACTGGGCTCGTACTCCGCCCGGCACCTCACCGAGGGCCAAGTCGACGCCGACGTCGTCCGCGACTACGGGACGCCCGCAACGGTGCGGAAGCTCATCGCGGTCGGCATGCTCCACCCGGCTGGCCACAGCTGCCTCAAGTGCGAGCAGCCGGCCGCTGGCGGTTACGTCATCCACGACTACCTCGACTACAACCGGTCGCGGAAGCAGATCGAAGCCGCGCGGGAGAACGGCAGGAAGCGGCAGCAGAAGGGCCGCGACAGGGCGCGCGACGAGGAAAAGTCCCACGATTCTGACGCGAATCTCGACGCAAACTCACGCGAAAATGGCGCGAGTTCGGGGCGAAACTCGCACGAGAATGAACCCCTGTTTGGAGATGAACCCGCAGGTCAGGGTGGCATGTCACAGCGTGACACCCTCCAGGGTGCTACGGGTGTCCAATCCCCTCCACTCCAATCCGAGGTTCCTCCTGCGGAGGAACCTCCCCCCTACCCCCCGTCCGAAAGGCCCGGCACCGACGTGGTTGCCGCCAGCGGACGAGGAGAGATCCAACCCCTCATCCAGGCCATGAGCGCCCGCCACATGCGGGTCACGTGGAAGTTCACGCCCGAAGAGTGGATCGAACTCCGCGACGCCGTACGCCGCGTCGGCGTACCCCTCCTCGTCGAGCACGCCGAGAAGGTCTGGCGCGCCGCCAAAACGCCGCCGTTCAGCGCCCGCTACTTCCTGCCCGGCTGGACCGGCCTGGAACCCGAGACCGAATTCACCGGCCCCCGGCCCGTCACCGGCCCGCCGTCCGCCGCTCAGTCCTACCTCGCCCAGATGTCCGCCCACGCCGACCGAATCCGCCAACAGAACGCCGCCGGAGGTGCCTCATGAACCCCGACCGCATCCCCGAACTCATCGCCCGGATCGCCCTCGCCGACCCCCGCGTCCGCCGCACCGACGAAGCCGAGCAGATCGCCCAGATCGACATGTGGGCCGGCATCCTCGCCGACGTCCCGTACGAGTTCGCGATCCAGGCCGCCCACACGCACTACGCCACCACCGCGTGGCCCATCCTCCCGGCCGACATCGCCACCCGCTGGCAGGCCCTCGTCCGCGACCGCATGAACCGCGACGTCGACCCCGTACCCCTCGCCGACCCCGACGACGAGGAGGCCTACCGGCAGGGCCTCACCGCCCACCGCCGCGCCGTCGCCACCGGCCGCACCGCCCCCGTCGACCACCGCGAACTCACCGCCGTCCCGGCCGAGGTCCAAGAGCGCCTCAACACAATCGGCCGCTACATCCCCAACCACGTCCGCGACCAGCTCGCCGCCTACCGCCCCGCACGAGCCGAACGCGAACGCATCATCCGCACCGGCCAGCCCGACCCCCTCGCCGTCCCCTGCCCCTGGTGCGCCGCCGCCGTCAACCAGCCCTGCCGCGGCCGCCGCACCACCCCCGGACGCGACCCCGAAACCAAGCGGTCCGGCGGCCGGGCCCCGCACCCCTCCCGCCTCGACGCCGCCCGCAGCCTTCCCGACGCCGCCTAACCCCAGGAGCCCGCATGTCCATCTGGACCACCGCCTACCTCGCCTACGGGCTGGAGATCCCCGCCCGCGACACCGACGAACTCGACCGCGCCCTCGGCCGCCTCAAGAACGACGTCGGCCACCTCGAAGCCGGACCGTACGACCACGACCGGCTCTACCTCGTCACCGCCTGCCACAGCGCCGACACCCGCATGTCCGAGACCCCCGACATCCCCCACGACGAGGCCCAGTACCGCACCTGGGACGACCACCTCCGCACCGCGCTCACCGCCCTCGGCCTCCCCACCGACCAGCGATTCACCTGGCACCTCATCGCCGACCAGGACTGACCCGCCGCCTGAACCCGGTTCCCCCGTCCCGCGCGCACCAGGAGAAGCCCTCATGTACCCCACCCTGTTCACGACCCCCGGCCTCAAGGCTTTCGCCGAAGCGCTCGACGCTGAGCGCGCCTACCAGCTTCGAAAGTTCGGCGACCAGCGGCACCCCGACGGCACGGGCCTGCCTGGCGACGACGGCCAGACCGCCATGGCCCGCCGGGTCTGCGAGAAGGCCGCGGCCAACGGCTCACTGGCCTGGCGGCACATTCTCCAGGAGGAGGTTCGGGAGGCCCTGGCCGAGTCCGACCCGGCCACGCTGCGAGCCGAGCTGATCCAGGTCGCCGCCGTCTGCGCGGCCTGGGTGTCCGACCTCGACCGACGCGGCACCCCGGCCGTCCCGGACGAGGACCCGGAGGCCGCGTGCATGCGCGCCGTGGCCGACGCCGACATCGCCGCGCACCCCAGCCGCCTGTAGCCCGCCGCTGCCAGCCGGCCCCAGCCCTCATCCCAGGAGATCCGCATGAACCGCTTCGAGTACACCGACGCCCACGGCGACGGCCTTTGGGCCCACCCCGACCGCGACGAGGCCGGCAACCCCGTCGTGATCCTCTCCGCCACATCTGGCGAGGACACGATCGCCGTGTACGTCCCCCTCGGTCGCGTCGAGGAGGTCATCGCCGGGATGCGCGACATGGCCCGCCAGGCCGCCTACACCATGGCGTACAACCAGCCCTCCCGATTCCCGGGCGACTCGCCCGCGATGCGTGCCGCGGCCCTGTCGTGCGTCAGCCCGAACCCGACCTCGCGCCGCCAGCTGTCCGAGCTGGAGCACGACCGGGCCTGGCACGCCATCGAGGGCGCGGCCGGCAGGACCGGCGCCGACCCCGGCACCGTGCTGAACGCCGTGCTCGCCGCCCTCGGCATCGACCCGCCCGTCACCTCGTCCGCCCGGCCCCCGGTCGACGGCGAAGGCCTGGACTGCCAGTGCCTGCCCGCCACCCGGCAGGAGCGCCGGATCTACTGCGACGAGCACCTTGCCGAGCGCGTTGCGGCTGAGGAGTGCCCGTGATCGCCCTGTACGCGCTCGCCCTGTGGTTCCTCGCCTCGATCCCCTTCGCGGTCCTCTGCGGCCGCCTCATCCGCCACGGCAAGCAGCAGGACCCCACCCACCGGCGAGGCCGCCACACGGCCGCACACACCCCGTCCTGGGCCCGCAACAACCAACAGGGAGACGACCAATGACCATCAAGGCCGGCCAGACCTACCGCGCCGCTAACCCCCTCGACGACGGCCGCCGCATCTTCATCGAGGCGTACACCGCCGGAGACGCCCGCGCCCACGTCGTCGACGCCGACACCGGCAAGCGCCCCCGGCCGATCCTCGCGCACACCCTCCACCCCACCCCGACGACGAAGAACGGCCAGCCCCGGCGCACCGGCTACGTGCTGGAGACCCAGCCCGACGGGAGCCCCCGATGACCTGCACCCTCGCCGCCGCCACCATCGCCCGCACCCTCACCGCCCGCCGCCACAACAACGCGACTGCCGGGCCCTCATGGGCCCCTGGCTTCCGTTGCCACCAGGCCAGCCCCCGCACCGTCCGCATCCACCACGACGGCCCCGACGAGGACGTTCACCTCGCCGAGTACGCGACCGCCCTCCGCGAAAGCGGCTACACCGTGATCGCCGAACGGAAGACCGGCCGGCGGCCCGCCCTCCGCGTCACCCAGCCCGGGAGCAGCCGATGACCACCGCCCTCACCGTTCTGATCTGGCTCGCCGCCATCTGGCTCGCCCTCGGCATCCTCGCCGGCACCTACGCCCTCTACCGCGCCTGGAAGGACTGGCGATGACCGAGCAGCCCCGCCTGACCCCCAACCCCGATGGGAACG
The DNA here is from genome assembly GCF_056435605.1 of Streptomyces sp. NPDC043896. NCBI lineage: Bacteria > Bacillati > Actinomycetota > Actinomycetes > Kitasatosporales > Streptomycetaceae > Streptomyces > Streptomyces sp. NPDC043896. Next base: position 83,600 of record NZ_JBWKEE010000024.1, on the reverse strand, counting down.
GAGTCCTCCTCCACCTCCCGGACTTCACCTACCTCGACACCCAGGCCTGGTCCGTCGACATCGGCCTCACCCATGCCGCGCTGGACACGCTCCGTGCCCTACTCGCCCACCAGGAGCAGCCGGTGACCGAGCAGCCCGCCCGGAAGCTCCTCGACCAGCTCACCGACGAGGAACTCGCCAAGCTGTATGACCGGATCGAAACCCTCACCGCCGTCTGCCGCAGCAACCGCCGCGCCTACGCCGGCGCCGTCGAGGACGTGCAGGCAGCCGAGCAGCGTGCCGCCCAGGCCGAGGCCGAGCGGGACCAACTGCGCGCCGACCTTGCCCACCAGGCGCAGGAGCTGGCCACCTGGCGCGCCACCGTGGCCACCCTCGACGCCGGAGCACCCGGAACACCCCGGGACCGCGCCGAGCAGGCCGAGGCCGCGCTCGCCCGCGTCCGCGCCGAGTTGGACCGGCTCGACGGTGACGTTCACGGCCGGCCGCCCCTCGGGCTCGCCGGGATCCGCCACGCCACAGCGCAGATTCGCGCCGCCATCAGCACCGACTGAGCACACGACGAGGGGCGCGCCCAATGTCTCCCCAGACCAGCGCGCCCCCAGGTGGCACCCACCGTACCCCGCACGCCCCAGGAGCCCCGATGCCCGCCGCCACCGACCGCCGCCTCTACGACATCACCCGCCACTGGGACGACCTCGTCGAAGCCCTCGACGGCCGCACCAGCAGCTGGCCCCCCGCAGGCAAGGCCGATCTCCTCCGCGCCCTCGACCAGCGCGACGCCGACGAGGTCGCGTACGCCCGCGCCCACGCCGCGCACCGCCGCTCCCGCGAGCGGGACCCCGGACAGATCGGCGAGGTCGCCGCGCCCATCAACCTCGGCGTCCTCGACACCATGCGCGCCGTCGAGGCCGCGCTCCTCCACCTCGCCGACACCATCGCCGCCGACATCCAGCGGCCGGCCACCGTACCCGCCGACGCGGCGAACCCGACCCGGTGGCGCTTCACCGGCCGACGGACCGCACCCCAGGCCGCGCTGTGGCTCCTCGCCCGATGGGACGGCGCCTCCGGCCGGCTCCGCGGCCGCCCGGCGATCCCGTCGCCGTTCACGCCCCTGACCGACCACCACCGGGCCCGGATCGCCGCGGTCGCCGAGGGAGCAGCCGCACGCATCGAGCAGGCCCTCGACCTCGTCGGTCGGGACCGCGTCCTTGCCGAACCCTGCCGGTGCGGCGGCCGCATCACCATGCGGGGCGGGGGCGGCGCCGACCCTGCCGCGCGGTGCGGCAGCTGCGGGCAGGTGTGGACGCTGGCCTCAGCCGCGTAGGTCACTCCGGCGGCGGCTCCAGGGTCCACACCTCGGGGCCGCCGCCCTTCCACTCCATCCACGGCGGCCACGAGTCCGCGTCCGGCCAGCCCGCACGGCGCAGAAACTCGATCACGTCGGTCGGCCCGAAGGCCCTCCCGAGGATGCTCCCGTCGACACGCACCCGCCGGCCGCCCTCCTCGTCGGGCGGGTACACGATCACGCGCGGCTCGACCATGCCCTCACGGTCACCCGGATGGCATCCGGACGCATCCGGACAGGCCCGAACGGGCGCTCAGACGGCACCCAGCGGACCAGCGGCCACCGCGTACGCTGCGGCGTATGCCGCCACCCCGGCATGATGCAGACACACGTACTGGTCGCGGCGCTGATCGATCGACGAATCCTCTCCCCCTACGACCTCAGCCAGCAGCTCGGGAACGGTCATCGCATCCGCGCTGACGGATACCCCGGCGACCTGGAAGACGGCCCGAACGTGCAGAACCGCCGGCCGGGGGCACTCCTGGGTGCAGGTCTGAGGCTGCCCTTCCGGGCCGGGGAGGTCGGGGTCGATGAGGCGCACGAGCGCCCAGGGGAGATCGGTCATGACCGGCACCGTAGGTGCGCCCGCCGTGGCACGGCAGGGCGGCCGGATGCATCCGAGCAGCGCACAGCCCCCGGTCCGCTAGGGACCAGGGGCTCCGTCGTACGCGCGACTACTCGGCGGGCATCTCCGGATGACGCACCCGCTTCTTCACCTCGGCCTCGACTTGATTGCGGGGCGTCTCAATGTCCTTCGCGTACTTGGTGATGGCCACGTGCACCTCGTCGACCTGCTCCCGCCAGACCGCCCAGGCCTCTGCGGTCGCGTTGGCCCGTACGGCCTGGTGCGCTTCGTCGGAAGCGCGCTGGAGGTCGAGCAGTTCGGAGGGGGGTTCGATTTTCGCCACCGCGCGATCCTACGACCGAGGGTCCGGCTAGCCACTCCAGCACGCCGAGCCCGCTCGCAGCCCTACTGCCCGAAGCGCACTCTGCCCGCGCTGCTGCCCGGCTTCGGCGGCACCTCCACCGTCGCCTCATGCTCCTCGTACGGGAAGTAGTCCTCCGTCGCGGCCACCGTCGGATGCTCCTCGAACACGGCGTTCTCCAGCGCCCTGCGTGCCTCACGCAACGCATCACCCGCCGCCCCCAGCTGCTTCGCCGGGAAGGCTCGCTCCCCCGATCGCGGATAGGCGTTCTCCAAGTCCACTTCCGCGCGCAGCAACGCAACCTGGAGTCCGGCAAGGACCTGCCCCAGCCGCAGGTGCTCGGGGTGGGAGAGGCCGCGCTTAGCCATCGTGATGCTCCTCGGTTCGGTGGGCCGCAGCCTACCGCCCACTTGGCCAGGGCCGGCCAGCCCCCGATTTATCGAAAACCGGGGGCGCATGAGCAGCAGCTAGTCGGCCGGCTCGGCCTTCGGGCACTTCGTACCGCGCACGCTCTGGGCGATCTGCTGCGTTCGAGCGGCGACCGCACGCCAGTGACTGCCTTGGCGTGGCGTGCCGTGGATGTTGTGCGCACCCCCGCCAGCCGTCAGGGCCGCCTGCTCGGCACGCCGAGCCTCGGCTCAGGTGGGGTGCCAGGTCACTGTGTACCGAGCAACATGCCGCCCCCAGGCGTTCGCTCGGTGCTCAGCCCAGCGGTTCAGCGGGTCCTTGCTGACGCCGACGTACAGCAACCCGCCCACGGAGTCGAACAGCTGGTAGAGCGCCACCTCCTCACCCTCGGCTCGATGGATCATCTGCCCTTCGATCTGCCGCACCATCCGTGACGCCCTTCTCTGCTGACTGAAGATCGGTCCGCTGGCCTTGGCGACTCTTCCGGGTGGCGAAGTACGGTCGCGCGACCCGATAGTCCACCGCCTTCGCCCTGCCCACCGGCACGACGGGCGGGAATTCAGGGTCCGTCTCGGCGATCTTCGAGATGCGCTGATGGGTGATGCTCTGCACCACCCCGTCAGCGACGAGGCGGCGCGCCAGCTCGCGGAAGCTCACCATCTCCGGCCCTCCTTCGGCCTCGACCATGGGCACCATCTTCCCCGACCTCGTTGCCATATGGCAACGAGGTCGCTACGTTGGATCCAGCACAGCAGAACGGCCCCGGTCGGAGTTCGCAGCTCCGCCGGGGCCAGCCGTCCCACCTGCCTACCAGGAGGAACAGCCATGCCCGAGCGTACCCAGCTCTCCCAGCCGGACGAAGCCCTCCGCCAGGCCGACCGCGACACCCGCGTCCGCGCCGGCCTCGCCTACGCCGTCAAGCGCCTCACCGACGGCCGCGCGCACCACGTCATGACCGACGCCGCCCGCCTCGCCATCGCCCAGCGCTACGCCGTCGACACGCTCGACTGGACCGACGAGGCCGACGACCTGATCCGCGACCTCCTCGCCGTCATGCCGGAGATCACCCGCGACATCACCCGCGGCGAGTACGCGCTCCTCCTCGCCCCCGCCCGCGCCTGACCCACCCGACCGGCCGGGCCCGCGCTGACCACCCGCGCGGCCCCGGCCCCGCACACCCCGGAGCACCACGTGCGCACCCGCATCATCTGGTGGGCCAGCCTCGCCCTCATCGGCGGAGCCGCCGCCGGCATCACCGGCTGGTCCCTCTACTATGTCGCCCACAGCATCTACGGCGTCCCCGCCGGCCTCGCGATCCTCACCGCCGCCGTCTACGACGGAACCGCCATCGCCGCACTCTTCCTCGCCGGACAGGCCGTCAAGGAGAACCGGTCCGCGCTCGGCCCCCACCTCGCCACGCTGGCCATGGCCAGCTTCTCCATCTACCTCAACCACCGCCACGCGCAGCACATCAACGGCGACCTCGGCGCGACCATCATGTTCGCGACCCCGACCGTGGCGCTCCTCCTCGTCTCCGGGCTCGCCTGGTCCGCCGTCCGTGCCCGCCACCGCGCCGACGCCGGAGACACCCCCGTCACCCTTCCCCGCTTCGGCCTGTGGGGCTGGCTCATCGCCACCGAGGACGCCTGGGCCGCCACGAAACAGCGCGTCGTCACCCACGTCACCAGCAGCGCATCACCTGCGCCGCAGCCGCAAACCGTGAAGCGCCACGACGCATCAGCCGTCCTGCGCGAGCACTTCGCGGGAATGGACCCCGCCGACGCGATCCGCTTTGCCCACTCCGCGAAGCCCACCACCCCGCCCGCCGAACTCGCCGCCGAGCTGAAGTCCTACGGGGTCCACGTCTCCCCGGTACAGGTGGCGCTGGTCCTTGGCGCGGCACCGCAGCGCATCACCCTGGAGCGCGACGATGCGCCTGATGCACAGCAGGTCAAGGCCGCCGGGCGCGTCACGAAGAGCACCGCAATCCTCGACGCCGCATCAGTCCTGGGCCCGGACGCGAAGGCGGCCGCGGTCGTAGAGCGCGTGCGGCGCACCACGGGTCTCCAGGTCGACGAGGCGTATGTCCGCACCGTCCGCTCCCGCAACAAGCCGCCCGCGCCCGCGCAGCCCACGCTGCCCGGCACCGGCCAGGGCGGGGAGGGCTACAACTGATGGCGCACCCCATCCAGCCCTCACGGATCATCCCGCCCGGCGCCCCGCTGCCCGCCCAGCCCCCCAGCCCTCCCCCGCCGTCGCGCCCCGTCGACTGGTGGCAGCCCCCGCCGGCGCCGCCCGCCCCGCGACCGCCCGTACCGCCGCCGTACGCGCCGCCCCCGCCCGGCGCGGTCGACGTCCACGTCACCCTCTCGTGGGCCGCCTCCGAGCCGGAGCGGCCCGCCTGGTGGCGCCGGATCCGCTGGGGCTACAACGCGGGCTGCCTACTCTGCGCGATGCCGGTCTCCGGCCCGTGGGCCTGGGTCCTCGACTCCGTCCGCGACAGCCAGGGCCTCGCCGGGGCGTGGACGCTCGCCGCCATCCCGCTGGCCGTGCTCGCCCTCCTCGACAACGCCCGCCGCGTCGAAGCCGAGAACGCCCACCCCGACCTCTGGCGGCCGAAGCTGCGCGCCGCCCGCGCCCGGATCCTCCTCGCCGCCGCCCTCATCGCCACCGCCACCAGCCTGCCGGTCACCACCGCCGTCTACCTGATCACCGGAGTCCGCACATGAACACACAGTTCACCTCGACCGCCCTGACCGGCGCCGGTCTCGCCATCGGACTCGCCCTCCTCGTGGTCCAGCACGCCCGCTGGTGGAAGACCGCCGGCGGGGGACCGGCCGGAGGAGGCACCGCCCGCGACCCGAAGGCCTTGATCCCCTTCTGGTCGGGCATCGCCTTCGGCACCCTGATGGTCGCGTGCCCCGCCGGCCTGCTCGGCACCGCATCCGGCGTCCTCCGCTGGGGCGGCAACAGCCTCGGCGACCTCGTCATGTCGACCATGACCGGCCAGCGGTCCAGCGTCGTCGCCACCGCAGCCGCCCCGCACCTGACGGAAGACGGCGCCCTCGTCGTCACCGCCCTCGTCATCTGCCTCTGGCTGCTCCGGAAGCAGGTCGCCAAGGTCGCCAAGTCCGGCTTCAAGACCGGCGTCTGGTCCGGCACGCTCCTCGCCATCGGAACCGGAACCTTCGCGGTGATCGGCAACTTCGTCATCCCCACCGTCAACTCGGCCGGCGCGCAGCTCCTCGGCACCGCCGTTCACGGGACCTTCCTGTGACCGCCCCCACGAGCGCCCAGTGGATCCGGGCCGCCGCCGGCCGCCTCACCGTCGGCTCCCAGCGCCTCACCGCGCACCTCACCGGTCGGGTGGCCGCCTGAATCCGCGACACCTGGCGCCGCACCATGGCCTGGCTGTCGGACGCCACCGGCCTCGCCTGGGCCGTCCGGCTGTGCATCCTCCTCGCCGCCGCCTGGGTCCTCCGCAAGATCGGCGTCAGCATCGCCACCGCCGCGGCCCGCCGCCTCGACGCGTCGCTGCTGTGGCCCGCCCTCGGGCTCTGGCTGATCTCCGCGTGGCGGGCCGGCCACCCCGACTGGAAGCCCCGCCCGGCCCCGGCCGCCGAAGAGCCCGAACAGGAGCCCGAAGCCGAGCCGGAGCCGGTGTCCCTGGCCAAGGACCACCCCGTCGGCCCCAGCCTCGACGGCGTCCTCGACGCCGCCCGCCTCCTGGGCACCCCGCACGTCCACCTGACCGCGATCGACACCCACCTCGACGCCCCGCCTGGGACCGCCCGCCGGGTCCTCACCGCGGCCGGCATCCCCATCTCCGACGTGCGGATGCACGGCCGTGGCACCAGCACCGGCCTCCGCGTCTCCGACATCCCTCCCCCCTCCACCCCCTCTCCGGCCCCTGTTGCTGACGCTGTTGGTGCAGATCAGAGCGCCAACAACAGCAACAACGGCATCCGAGTCACGCGCAGCGCGACGGGGGCCCAGGTCACCGTCACCGACCTCACCGAGCAGCGCGCGTACACCGTCTGACGTCCCCCGAGGAGCTACCCGATGGGCCACCCGTTCCAGAGCACGATCAGCGAGGCCGAGCTGCTCCGCCGCAACGAGGAGAGCCGCCGACTCGTCGAGCAGCAGGCCGAGCGCCAGCAGCAGGCACAGCCCCAGACCGGCAGCCAGCCGGAGCGCTGAAATCAGCCATCCAAGAGGGGTGTTGTTCCAGCCAGACGAGGCGTAGCGTGTGCCGTCCTGGAGGGGTACCAGCGCCTCCCACCCGACCCGCGCTGGCCACCCGAGCCCCCGCCGCCACCCCCCGTGCGGCGGGGGCTCTTCTCTCCGATCAGTTGCAAACCCGGCCGCGCTGCCCCATCCTTGGGGCATCTCCGGCGTGCCCGGACACCAAAATCAACGCGAGGCCCCCACCACACCCGGTGGGGGCCTTCCGCGTTCCCAGACCACCCAGCGCGGGTGGAGGCGGGTGCAGCCGCCCGGGACGAGGGCCCCGGGCGGCAACCCCCGCACACAGCCCAGGGAGGGCCCTCCATGGCGAACATCGTCTTCAACATCGCGCTGGGCCGCCTGGCCCACTACGCCTCCCTCCCCGCCGCGAACGACGCGCTCGTTGCCGTCCCGATCGAGACGACCGGCATCGTCGCGGACAGCGTGATGCGCGACTACGACACCCTCGCCGCGCTCCTCGCCGGCGCGTCCAACGAGCAGACGGGCATGGGCCGCAAGGCCCTCAGCTCGGTCACCGTGACCGTCAACGACACCGACGACCGCGTCGAGGTCGACACGGCCGACATCGTCTGGACCGCCGCCACCGGCAGCCCGGTCAGCGCCCTCGTCATCTGCTACGACCCCGACACCACCAGCGGCACCGACGCTGACCTCATCCCGCTCACCAAGCACGACTGGGCCGTCACCCCCGACGGCAGCGACATCACCGCCATCGTCACCGACCTGGCCCGCATCGCCTCCGGGGCGTGACCGGTGGCGCTCTTCGGCACGCTCCAGGACGACTTCGCCGACGGCAGCCTCGACACCGCCGTCCGCTGGTCCGGCAGCTACGGCGACCCCAACGAAGCCGGCGGCCGCGGGCGCATCCCCTGCACCACCGGTTTCGCCGGCCTCAAGTCCGCGAGCAGCTACACCCTCACCGGTTCCCAGGTCGCCCTGCGGCTCTATGCCCCCACGCCCGCCGGCGCGACCACCGCCGCCGCCTCCGTCCTCGTCCTCAGCAGCACCGGCGGCACCGACGCCGGGTTCATCGTCGACCCCGCTCAGAACGCGGTCGGCCTCTACAACCGCGTCGGCTACGCCGACGGCGCCGCCGTCTTCCTCACCTACTCGGCCTCCGACCACGCCTGGCTCAGGCTCCGCGAGGCCGCAGGCACCCTCTACTGGGACACCAGCCCCGACGGCAACACCTGGACGAACCGCAGAACCGCCAGCACACCGGCCTGGGCCGCAGACACCAACCTCGCATTCCTCGTCGAAGGGCACCGCGACGCCGGGACCCCCGACGTCATCGAGGTCGACTACGTCAACATCCCGCCCGGCCAGACCCTCGCCCTCGGCACCGCCGCCGCCATCGAGACCGCGCAGCCCCTGGGCCGAGCCAAGACGAAGTCCCTCACCACGGCCGCCGCCGCGGAAACCGCGCAGCCGCTCGCCGCCGTCGTCACGCGCCTGAACGTCACCCTCACCCTCGGCGCCCCGAGCACGGAGTGGGAGGTCAGCGCCCCATGGTGATCCCCGCCAGCAGCAGGGAGTTCCTGAACGTCACCGTCACCGCCGCGCCAGCCGGCACCATCCTCACCGGGACCACGCCGCGGTTCGCGTTCCTCCCCGACACGAACCGCGGCAACCCCGGCTCCGGCGACTGGCTCAACGGCGAATGGGACGGCTCCACGACCGCGCGGATCCTCGTCGGCCCCGGCGGCACAACCACGCTCAGCCGCGGCGACTGGCACGTCTGGATCAACATCGACCCGCCGAGCGTCGAGAACGTCGTACGCCGCGCCGGAACGCTCACCGTCACCTGACCGAGTCACAGATCGGCCACTCCGGCACCACGACCACCACCAGCAACGCATGATGCCCCCCTGAACTCACGTCCCGGGGGGACCCATGCACGCCCGCTCCATGGCCGCCATCGCGGCCGCTGCCATTCTCATGACGACCGCCTGCACCACCACCAGCAGCAGCACCACCACGAAGACGGCACCGCCCGCGAGCCCCACCCCGCCGGCCGCAGCCGCTTCGCCATCCCCGAGCGCCACCCGCTACGGCTTCGGGCAGGCCGTGACCACCAACACCGCCACCACCACGGCCACCGCCACCGTGCTCGGCTACCAGCAGGGCATCACCGCGCAGCAGAGCCCCGACGCCGAGTTCGGCACCACCGGCTACACCTGGGCAGCCCTGGAGATCAAGGTGTGCAGCGTCAAGGGCAACATCGCAACCAGCCGGTTCCCCTGGGTCCTCGCCTACGCCGACGGCTCACGCATCGAGCCCAGCGGCACGACATACGGCGACTTCCCCAAGCCCGAGTATCCGGCCGAAGCGAAGCTCAACCCCGGCGACTGTGTGCGCGGCAAGACCGTGTTCGCAGTCCCCACCAACCAGCGACCCGAGCGCGTCCTTTACACCACCCAGATCCTGCCGCGGCCCGCCGAGTGGAACGTGCCAGCCTCGTAGAAGGGGGCGAGCCGTGGCCCAGAACCCCCGCAACGGCCGCCGCTACCGGGCCCTCTGTGCGACGCAGCGGGCCCTCGGCCTCCCCTGCTGGATCTGCGGCCACGACATCCCCTACGAGATCAGCGGCCCCGCCGCCGGCACCCACCCGGCCGCGTTCACCCTCGACCACGTCACCCCGCTCTCGAAGGGGGGCGACCTCCTCGACCCAGCCAACGCAAGGTCCGCACACCGGCGGTGCAACTCCCGCCGCGGCAACCGGCTCACCATCCGCGTCGAAGGCACGTCGAGGAGATGGTGATGAAGCGATCCGACCTCACCACCACGGCACTGCTCACCGCAGTGGAGGCCCACGGCCCTAACGCCTTCGCCGTGCTCGCCAACGACTACCCACCCAAGCTGGTCCTCGCCGCCTACGACCGAGACCTACGGCGCGGCCTGCTGGAGTGCGGCGTCTCCCTGCGGGCCGCGTGGCTCAGCCCGTCCGGCAGCTGGTACCTCGCCAGGAAGCGGGGCACGCCGCCGTGCTCTACGTCGTGACCGGGCCCCCGGCCGCAGGCAAGTCCAGCTGGATCACCGCACGGGCCGCAGCCACCGACATCGTCATCGACCTCGACCGCATCACCCTCGCCCTGTCCGGGCCGGGCGCCCCCAACTGGAACCAGGACGAGACGCTGCGCAAGGTCGCACTCCGGGCCCGCTTCGCAGCGATCGACGAGGCGGTCAAGCACCGCGACGCCACCGACGTCTACCTGATCCACACCATGCCCAGCGAGAAGGCCACCGCCCGCTACCGGCGACTCGACGCGCGGATCATCATCGTCGACCCCGGACGGGACATCGTCATGCAGCGCTGCCGCGACATGCGGCACCCCGGCATGGAGGCCGTGGCCGCCCGGTGGTACAGCCGTCGGCGCCGGGCCGTGGGCGAGCGAGCAGGAGTCCAGGCATCCCGCCCCTGGTAGGCACCCGGCGTTCTTCGGGGTGGACCCCTCCACCCCCTACCCTGCCTGGCCGTTCGGCCTCTCGCTCTTGATCAAAAACTTGTCACGAACCGCAACACCCACGGGCACCTCGCGCAGGGGTGGGGGGTGCATGGCCGTCGAGGATTTCGAGGCGGCGGGCGACCCAAACCGCACTTGTCGCCCGAATTTTTGCGTGGCCGGAATGAAAGATCTTCACCGCGAACCTCGAACTCGGTAAATAGCGACTCTCCGTCACCGTGACGGTGTGTCACATGGGAGTGGCCATGATCAACGAGATCGCCACCCGCGACGAGATCATCGCGCTCGGCGTCACCACCCTCGCCCCCGGCCTCTGCTCTCTGGCCATCACCCTCGCCCAGCACCTCGACGGAGCCGAAGCCGCAACGACCGCGGCTGTCGTCGGCCGGGAGCTGCGCGCCACTCTGGACAAGCTGCGCGCGGTCGCACCCGGCAAGGCGGAGGAGGACGGGCTCGATGACCTCGCTGCTCGACGCGCCGCACGGCGCGGCGCCTGACCTCCCCCGGCTCGGAGCCCAGCGGCCCCGCATTTTCACCGCGCCGCCCTTCGTCTCCTCCTCCGGGCGGGAGGCCGTCGAGCTGGCCGCGATGGCCGGGCTCCAGCTCGACCCCTGGCAGCAGCACGTCCTGGACGTCGGTCTCGGCGAGCGCGCCGACGGCCGCTGGGCCGCGTTTGAAGTCGCGGTCAACGTCCCCCGCCAGAACGGCAAGGGCGGCATCATCGAAGCCCGCGAGCTGGCCGGCCTGTTCCTCCTCGGCGAGCAGCTGATCCTGCACTCGGCGCACGAGTTCAAGACCAGCATCGAGGCGTTCCGGCGCATCGTCGCGCTGGTCACCAACACCGACACCCTCCGCCGGCGGGTCGCCCGCGTACGGCGGACCACCGGCGAGGAGTGCATCGAGCTCCTCACCGGCGCCCGGCTACGGTTTCTCGCCCGCTCTGGCGGCAGCGGCCGCGGCTTCTCCGGGGACTGCAACATCTGGGACGAAGCGATGATCCTCGGCGACGACGCGGTCGGCGCGCTCATGCCCACCATGTCCGCCCGGCCCAACCCGCAGATCTGGTACCTGGGCAGTGCGGGTATCGGCGGTCCGTCCATGCAGCTCGGGCGGCTCCGGGAGCGGGCTCTCCTGGCCCAGGAGGGCGAGCCGGATCCCACCCTCGCCTACTGCGAGTGGTCGGCCGATCCTCACGTCGACGAGTGCCCTGGCGACTGCACGGCGCACGACGACCCGGCCGACCCGGCGACGTGGGCGAAGGCCAACCCGGCGTTCGGGATCCGCATCTCGGAGGAGCACGTCGGCCGTGAGCGGCTGTCCATGTCGGGCCCGGTGTTCGGGCGCGAGCGGCTCGGCGTCGGTGACTACCCGTCCGAGCGGGTCGACGCGTGGTCGGTGATCGGCCAGGACGCGTGGCGGGCTCTGACGGACGCTGAATCCCAGCCGTCCGATCCGGTGTGCTTCGCCATCGACATGACGCCGGAGCGCTCCCACGCCGCGATCGGAGTGGCCGGCACCTCGGGCAGCGCCGTGCACGTCGAGGTCGTCGACCACCGGCCCGGCGTCGGCTGGGTTGTTGAGCGCGCCCTTGACCTGCAAGAACGCTGGAACCCATGTGCCTGGGTCGTCGACGGCGGCGGCCCGGCCGGCGCGCTGATCGCCGACCTTGAGCGGGCCGGGCTCACCGTCCGAGTCCCCAAGGTCCGCGAGGTCGCCCAGGCCTGCGGCCAGTTCTACGACTCGGTGACCGAGCAGACCCTCGTACACCTCGACCAAGCCCCGCTCGCCGCAGCCCTGGCCGGCGCCCGCAAGCGCGAGCTGGGCGAGGCATGGGCATGGGCCCGCCGCGGCGTCTCGGTCGACATCAGCCCCCTGGTGGCCGTGACACTCGCCGCCTGGGGCCTGCGGACCCGCGTCGACGAAGAAGAGGAGCCGGAGCCATGGGCCGCATTCAGGTGAGCCGTGCCGTGATCGCCTGCCTGGGCGTGCTCCTCGGCGGGCTGCTCGTCGTGGCTGGCCTGGGACTGGCCTGGGGCCTCCCGGTGGCCCTGGTCGTGGCTGGGGTGCTGCTGGTGGCCTACTGCCTGCTCCTGGCCGATGTGGACCCGCCGCGACGCTCGGAGAGGGGTAGCCCGTGACAAGTCTCTGGCAGGCCCGCCGGGCCCGTACCGCGCCGGTCGAGGAGCGGCAGATCGGGAGCCTGGAGGACTACGTCAACAGCTTCCAGTTCGGCGGCGCCTCGTACTACCCGATGGGCATCCAGCAGACGATGCCCAAGCAGGCCACGGAGCCGGTCCCGAACGACTTCCAGGGGTACGCCGTCCGGGCGGCCACGAACGGCGTGCTGAGCGCCTGCCTGGACGTCCGCAAGGACGTGTTCAGCAGCACGCGGTTCACCTGGCAGCGCCTCAACAACGGGCGGCCGTCCGAGATGTTCGGGAGCACAGACCTTCGACTCCTGGAACAACCTTGGCCGGGCGGCACCACGCAGGACCTGCTGGCCCGGGTCATCCAGGACGCCGACCTCGCCGGTAACTCGTACTGGGCCCGCGACGGTGACGAACTCGTACGTCTGCGCCCCGACTGGATTCAGATCATCCTGGAGCCCCGGCAGTTGCGTGGCGGCGTGCTGGGGTGGCGGCGGATCGGCTACCTATACACCGAGAACGGCCCCCACAGCGGGGGCGAGCCGGTGCCGTTCCTCCCTGAAGAGGTTGCGCACTTCGCCCCGAAGCCCGACCCGCTTGCGACGTACCGCGGCATGTCGTGGATGACGCCGATTCTCCGGGAGACCGCCACCGACGGCCTCATGAGCGCCCACAAGCAGCGGTTCTTCGAGAACGCGGCAACCCCGAACCTGGTGGTCACGATGCCGCGCGAGATCGGCGTCGACGCCTTCGAGCGGTTCGTGGCCAAGATGGACGCGGGGCACCGCGGCGCCGCCAACGCCTACAAGACCCTGTACCTGGGCGGCGGCGCGGACGTCGAGGTCGTCGGGAACTCCTTCTCGCAGATGGACTTCTCGCGGGTCCAGGGTGCCGGGGAGACTCGGATCGCCGCGGCGGCCGGGGTGCCCCCGGTCATCGTCGGCCTGTCCGAGGGCCTGGCCGCGGCCACCTACTCCAACTACAGCCAGGCGCGTCGCCGATTCGCGGACGGCACGATCCACCCGCTGTGGGCCAACGTCGCTGGCAGCTTCGCCCACCTGGTCCGCCCGGCGACCGCCGGCGACAGCGGGGCCATCAGGTTGTGGTGCGACCCCCGCGACGTGCCGTTCCTGCGGGAAGACCAGAAGGACGCGGCAGAGATCGCCTGGCGGCGCGCGCAAACCATCCGCGGCCTGGCCGACGCCGGCTTCACCCCCGAGTCCGCCGTGGCCGCGGTCGAGGCCGGCGACTTCGGACTCCTGGCCCACACCGGCCTGTACTCCGTGCAGCTCCAGCCGCCCGGATCGACTCTGCCGACCGCCGCCCAGCCGGCGCCACCGACCGTTGAGGAGGGCCCGTGATGGGCACAGCACACGCCGTCGCGCGCGACCTGACCCGGTCCGCGCCGTTCCGCGCCAGCGCCCCGGAGGGGGACGACGGGCGGACCCTGGCCGGGTACGCCGCCGTGTTCGGCGAGGCGACCGAGATCGACTCCTGGGAAGGGGCGTTCTCGGAGACGATCCGCAAGGGCGCCTTCCGGAAGACGATCCGCGAATCCACGCCGGTCATGCAGTTCGACCACGGGCACCACCCGCTGATCGGCTCCATCCCGATCGGGACCATCACCGACCTCCGCGAGGACGACCACGGCCTGTACGTCGAGGGCCGGATCTCGGACAACTGGCTTATGGAGCCGGTCCGGGCCGCGATCGCCGAGGGCTCCGTCTCGGGGATGTCGTTCCGGTTCGAGGTGATCCGCGAGGAGTGGCGCGACGCTGCGGGCAAGGTGGTCCGGCCCGAGGAGGTCGGCGAGCTGCTGTGGATGCCCGGCGACCGCGGGCCGCTCCAGCGAGAGATCATCGAGGTCCGGTGCCGCGAACTCGGCCCGGTCGTGTTCCCCGCGTACGGGGGCACCGCGGTGTCTGTTCGGGCCCGCGGCATGGCTGATGAGCTGGCCCACGACGGGCAGGCCGCGCGGGAGATCCGCCAGTCCCTGGCCCGCGATGCGGCTGCACCGACCGTGCCTGAGGATCCCGAACTGCGCCGCGAGGTAGCCGCCTCGATCCTGTTCGGCCCCCCCGGGCAGGTGCAGCGCGGGGAACACCTCGTCGTCGACATCAGCGGCGGCATCGACCCCGATCGGATGGCGGCCGCCGTCCGGGACTCCCTCCGCCAGTTCCAAGGCGCGCCGCTCGCCCCCGAGCACCCGCCTGCCCCCAGCACGACCGACGCGCCGCCCGCCGATGGGCACCCGTCCTCATCCCCTGCCACCGACCGCCTGCGCGCACAGATCCGAGAGATCACCGGCCGCATGAACGAGACGCTGGCGCTCATCGACGCGAAGGACGCGTAGCCATGGAACTTTCCCACCCGCAGGCGAAGATCCGCCTCCAGGACATCAAGGCCGAGCTGGAACGGCTCGGCGAGAAGACGGACCTCACGGCCGAGGACGAGCAGCAGTTCGACGAGCTGACTCGCGAGTTCGCCGAGGTCGACCAGCACCGCCGGCAGCTGGAGCGCATGGCAGCGCTGGAGCGGGTCCGCTCCGCCGCGACCGTGAGCGAGCGCCGGCCGTCCGCCGCGAGCGTCCGTCCGGCGGCCGGGACGTCGTACGGCTCTGACGGGTACGACGCCGACCCGATCCTGAATCCGGACTCGGTCGAGGACCGCCGGTTCCGCAACCCGTGGGACCTCTCCGAGATGCGGACGTTCTCTCGGTCGAAGGAAGAGGTCGCGGGCGAGCTGCGGGCCCGCGCACTGTCCGCGATCGAGAGGATGTCGGGCGCGAACGACCGCGTTCGTTCGGCGGGAACGCACATCATCGAGCGGTTCGACGACGCGGACTCTCGGATCGCCCGCCTGTGCCTGGCAACGTCCTCGCCGGAGTACCTGCGTGCCTGGTCCAAGGTCGCGCGCGGCCGGGGCCACATGATCTCGCCTGAGGAGCAGCGGGCCCTGGAGCGGGCCATGTCGCTGACCGACAGCGCGGGCGGCTACCTCGTCCCGTTCCAGCTGGACCCGACCGTCATCATCACCGCGAACGGCAGCCGCAACCAGATCCGCGAGGCTGCCCGCAA
This sequence comes from Streptomyces sp. NPDC043896, assembly GCF_056435605.1. Taxonomy (NCBI): domain Bacteria; kingdom Bacillati; phylum Actinomycetota; class Actinomycetes; order Kitasatosporales; family Streptomycetaceae; genus Streptomyces; species Streptomyces sp. NPDC043896. The sequence continues at coordinate 67,985 of NZ_JBWKEE010000024.1, read as the reverse complement.
GGTCGTTGCGACCGGCGACGTCTGGAACGGCGTGTCCTCCGGCGCGGTGTCGTGGAGCTGGGACGCCGAGGGCGCGGAGGTCTCCGACGACACCACCACGTTCGCCCAGCCCACCGTGCCGATCCACAAGGCGTCCGGCTTCGTCCCGATCTCCATCGAGGCCCTGGAGGACGAGGCGAACGCGACCCAGGAGGTCGCCGGGCTCCTGGCCTTCGGCCGTGACGTCCTGGAGGCCGCAGCGTTCGCCACGGGCTCCGGGTCCGGGCAGCCGACGGGCATCATCACGGCCCTGACCGGCACCAGCTCGATCGTCACCTCGACGACCACGGACACGTTCGCCGCGGCCGACATCTACAAGACGGACAACGCGCTCCCGGCCCGCTACCGGGCGAACGCCTCGTGGGTGGCCAACAGGGCCGTCTACAACTTGGTCCGCCAATTCGACACCGGTGGCGGCGCGCAGATGTGGGAACGCATCGGCGCCGACGTCCCGCCGATGCTCCTGGGCCGCCCGGCCCTGGAGGCGGAGGACATGGACGGCACGGTCACCGGGTCCGCGGAGAACTACCTCGCGGTGTACGGCGACTGGAGCAACTACGTCATCGCCGACCGGGTCGGTATGACCGTCGAGTTCATTCCGCACCTCGTGGGTGCGAACCGGCGTCCGACCGGTCAGCGCGGTTGGTACGCGTACTACCGCGTCGGCGCCGACAGCGTGAACGACGGCGCGTTCCGGATGCTCAACGTCACCTGATCCCCGCCGGGCCCCCGCCGTGTTGGCGGGGGCCCCTTCTCCCGGAAGGAGAACCGCACATGCGCAACAGCCTGTACGGCCTGGCGCGGGCCCAGGCGACGATCACCGTCGCGACGCGCACGAACGGCACCGTCAACGGCACCACCGTGGACCTGCACCAGAACAAGGACGCCTGCCGGTCGGCGATGCTCATCGTCCACACGGGCACCATGACCGACGGATCGCATGCCGTGATCCTCCAGGAGTCCGACGACAACAGCGCCTGGGGCACCGTCGCGGCGGCCGACCTTCAGGGCGCTGCGCCGACCCTGGTCGCGGCAGACGACGACGTGGTCTACGAGCTGGGTTACATCGGCTCGAAGCGCTACCTCCGCGCGTCCGTCACTACCAGCGGCGCCACCAGCGGCGGGACGTTCGGCGCGACAATCGTCCGCGCGTTCCCCCGCCGCCGTCCGATCTCCCACAGCTAGGAACCCCCGTCATGGCAAAGCGCTGCACGGCCCCGTTCACCGTGTGGAGGGACGGCCAGCCGATCGTGTACGCCGGTGGCCAGCTCGTCACCGACAAGGACCCCGTCCTCCGCACGCACTCCCACCTGTTCGAGGACGTGGACGCCCACGTCGCCGCCCGCCGCGCCCACCGGGTCGAAGCGGCCACGGCCGGGCCCGGCGAGGTCCGTACGGTCGGCACGCCGCCCCCGCCGCCCGAGCCGTACGACCCGGGCGCCGACAACGTCAAGGGCGTCCTCGCCGCTCTGGCCGCGACCGACGACGAGGACGAGCGGCGCCGGATCCTCGACGCCGAGGAGCACGGGCAGGCCCGCGCCGGGATCCTCAAGCACCGCGACGAGTTCGCCCCCGCTGCCGAGTAGGAGGTGAGCCGTGCCGTACGACCTCGGCGACACCGTCCGACTCCAGGCCGAATGCCGGGACCCGGCCGGCACGCTCACCAACGCGGCAGCCGTCACGCTCACCATCACCCTGCCGGACGGCACGACCACCAGCCCGAGCGTCACCAACCCGCCCGCCGACACAGGCCTGTACACCGCCGACTACCCCACCGTGCAGCCCGGCCGCCACGGCGTCCGCTGGGCATTCACCAGCCCCGGCACCGCGTACACCGACATGGTCGACGTGCGCGCCGCCGCGCCACCGCTGATCCTGTCCCTCGCCGACGGCCGCCGCCACCTGCGGTACGCCCCCGGCGACACCAGCGACGACGAGCAGATCCGGGAGTGGCTGGAGTCGGTCACCGAGCTGATCGAGGGGCTGTGCGGGCCGTGCGTCCGCCGCACCGTCGTCGAGGACCACACGATCGGCAGCAGCGGCACCTACCAGCTCGCGCTGCGCCGTACGCCGGTCCTGTCCGTCACCTCCGCCGTCGGCATCCTGACCGGCTCCGAGACGTACCCCGGCGCGAGCCTGGACATCGACAGCAACGGCGTCGTGCGGCGGCTGGACGGCGGCCGCCTGTACGGACCCCTCCGGATGACCTACGTCGTGGGCCGGACCTTGGTCCCAGCGAACCTGTCGTCGGCGGCTCGCATCATCCTCCAACACCTGTGGCGTACCCAGTACGGGGCGTCCCGGGCGCTGGCCGGAGTCGGCGGCGGGGACGACTTCTCCGTGACCGAGCCCGTCGCCGGGTTCGGGTACGCCATCCCCAACCGGGCCATGCAGCTGATGGAGCCGCACCGGCTCCCGCCGGGGGTGGCCTGATGGCAACCTCCGCCGTCCCGGCCGCGGTCGATGCGCTGCTCGCGATCCTGGCCGCCGCCCCCGGCCTAGCGAAGGTCAGGGTGGTTGACGGGCCCCCGACGACCAACCTCGCCGGAGACAGCCTGTTCGTCGGGTTCCAGCCCGGGGCCGATGTCGCGGTCAGCCTGAACCAGGATTTCGCGTCGGCCGGCGCCCGCACCCGCGACGAGAACTTCGACATCGCCTGTTACATCGAGTCCCGCTCGGGCGGCACCGACATCGCCGCCCGCCGGCGCCGCGCGTTCGAGATCCTCGCCGAGGTCGAGAACGCGCTCCGCGCCACCGACACCGCGCCCACCGCCCCCACGCTGAACGGCACGGTCCAGTGGGCGCACCTCACCGCCGGAGACCTGATCCAGGTCCAGGCGGACGGCGTTCTCGCAGCCCTTCCCGTCACGGTCCGTTGCCGGGCCCGCATCTGATCAAGGAGTAGGCCCATGGCCAAGGTTCGCTATGTCGGCGCGGAGGCGGTGACTGTGCCCGAGCTGGGCGGCCGCGTCGTGCAGCCCGACGAGGTTGTCGAGGTGCCGGATGCCCGCTACGGCGGCTACGTCTGCCAGCCCCCCAACTGGGAGGGCGTCGAGGAACCCAAGACCGCCCCGGCGAAGGCCGCGGCCAAGACGAAGGACGGTGACGTCTGATGGCGATCGGATCCGGTCTGGGCGGTCAGCTCGGCATGGTCGCCGAGGTCACATACGGCACGTTCGTGGCGCCGACGCGCTTCCTCGAGTTCACCAAGGAATCGCTCGTCCTGAAGAAGACGACCGCGACGAGCGCCGGCGTTGCGGCTGGGCGGCTGCTCGCCCTGTCGACACGGCGTGTACTGACCCAGGTAGAGGTGTCCGGGTCGATCGACATGGAGGTGACCCACACCGGCATGGGGCTGCTGCTCCAGGCCCTGATGGGCACCACGGTCACGCCAGCCCAGCAGGGCGGCTCGGCAGCCTACCTCCAGACACACACCCTCGCCGACTCGTTCGGGAAGTCGCTGACCATCCAGAAGGGCGTGCCGCTCACGACGGGCACGGTCACGGACAAGTCGTTCCTGGGCTGCAAGGTCACCGGCGCCGAATTCAGCTGCGAGGCTGGCGGCATGCTGATGTCGTCGTGGGAGATCGACGGCAAGACCTGCGACGAGGCCCAGACCCTGGCCAGCGCCTCGTACCCGTCCCGGAAGCCCTTCCACTTCGGGCAGATGGCCGTGAAGACCGGCACATACGCCTCTGAGGCGGCGCTCGACGGGGTCCGCAAGGTGTCGGTGAAGTTCGAGCGGCCGATGGCCACGGACCGGGTCTACGCCGGTCAGGCCGGGCTGAAGAAGGAGCCCATCGCGAACGACCTGGTGAAGATCACCGGCAGCGTCGAGATGGACTACGTGAACACCACCCTCGACGACCTGCACACCTCAGACGCGGCCACCTCGTTCGTGCTGGAGTTCATCGGCGCGAACATCGCCAGTTCCTACGACGAGACGTTCCGGATCACCCTGCCCGCGATCAAGATCGATGAGGCTCCACCGGTGATGGAAGGCTTCGACGTCATCAAGCCCACGTACCAGTTCACCGCGCTCTACGACGGCACCAACCAAGTTGCCATCACCTACATGAGCACCGACACCGCCGTGTAGCCATGACCGGCGACATGCGCATCCTCAACACGGGCAGCCTGCTGGAGCTGTCCGCCCGCCTACGGGCCGCGGGCGGGCCGCCCGTCCGCGCCGCCATGCACCGCCGGATCCGGCGCGCCGCCGAGCCGCTGCGCGAAGACCTCCAGCGCACGGTGCGGACCCTGCCGATCCGCAGCGCGGGCGGCGCCGGCCGCAGCGGCCCGTCCCCAACGACGCGGCCGCTGCGCGCCACGATCGCCGCCGCGATCCGGATCACGGTCCGGACCACCGGCAACCCGGGCGCGAGGGTGTGGATCGACCGGGGTGCCCTGCCTCCGGACCTGCGGCGCATGCCGGCCGTCATGAACAGCGGCCGCATCCGCCACCCCGTGTTCGGGAACCGGCGCCGGTGGGCGACCCAGACCACCACACCGCTGTGGTGGGAGAACACGATCCGCCGCCACCGGCCCCGCATGGAGCGCGAGGTCGAGCGGATCCTCGGCGACATCCGCGCCCGCATCGACTGAACGGAGAACCCCTCTTGATCATCGTGTACACGCCCGAGGGCGGGACACCTGAGCAGCGCTTCGACATGCGCGCGGTCCGTACCTCGGAGGCGCAGATCGTCGCGCGTACCACGGACATGACGTGGTCCGAGATCAAGCTCGGTGTCCGGGACGACGACCCCACCGCGCTGCGCGGCGTCGCCTGGGTGCTACTCAAGCGCGAGCAGCCGTCCCTGCGCTGGTCCGAGTTCGATCCCCTGGCGTCCGAGCTGACCAGCCGGTTCGACGAGCGGGAAGTGCGTCTCTACGCCGCCGACATCCTCCGCCTGCCGACGGAGCAGCAGTCGCAGGCCATCGCCGAGCTGCGGGTGTACGCCGCCGATCCGGCGTGCGTGGACGTCGCGCTGAAGGAAGCGGCCGAGCCCCCAAAAGAGGCGACGGCGGAGATCTCGCCGAGCGACGGCTGAGGTACTGCGGTCTCTTCGCCCACCTGCTGCATCTCGGCCCCCGCGACGTCGATGAGCTGACGGTCGAAGAGTTCGAGATCTTCTGCGACTGGATCGACCGCCACCAGGCGGAAGCGGCGAAGGGTGGAGGCGATCATGGCTGAGCGGATGGTGTTCATCCTCGACGGCAGCGACCAGCTCAGCCCGGTGTTCCGGCGCATCGGCGAGTCCGCCGACCGCTTCCACCGCCGCATCAACGACGCGGTCGACGCGTCCGGCGGCGAGATGCGCGCCTACACCCGCGACGCGGGCGGCAACCTGACTGAGCTGGCCGGCAGCATGGCCGCAGCAGGCCGCGCGGCCGAGGCGATGGGCCAGCAGGCCGCCGAGGCTGCGCCCGACGTGCAGGCGATCGGTGACGCGGCCGACGAGTCGAACGAGGCTGTCTCCCGGTTCACGCGCGACTCCAACGGTCGGCTCCGGGATCTGCGCGGTCGGTATGTGTCGGCGGCCGCTGCCGCGGCCGAGCTGGCGCAGGCATCCGGCGAAACAGCGCCCGAGGTCGCGGAGATGGGCGCGGCAGCCGACTCCTCGGCGGCACGGACCCGCACGCTGACCAGCAACACGGACCGCGCGGCACCGTCGATCCGGCGTGTAGGCGCGGCCGCGGCGAGCGCGGCGGCGGACGTTGGCAGCAAGGGCGGCGGGCTGGGCGGCGCCCTGTGGGCGGTGGCGGGCATCGCCGGGTTCTCGCTGCTGCCGGCGCTGGGCGCGGTCGTGCCGATGCTGGCTGGCGCCGGGGTCGCGGCCGGGACCCTCGGGCTGGGATTCTCCGGCATCGGCGAGGCCATGGCGGCCGCTGGCAAGGGCAAGGAGGAGTTCGCGAAGGCACTGAAGGGACTCACCCCCCAGGCCCGGGATTTCACGAAGCAGCTCGTCGACACGAAGAAGCAGTTCGAGGGGTTCGGCGACAAGATCCAGGCCGCCATGCTGCCAGGGTTCACCAAGGCGCTGAAGGAGGCGGACCCGGCCATCCGGATCGTCGGCGACTCCATGGTCAAGATGGGTGGCGGGTTCGGCAACGCGGCCTCCGGTCTCGGCCGGCTGATGAAGGATGCCGGGTTCCAGAAGGACTTCACCCGCGTGCTCCAGCTCGGCGGGGTGTTCGTCAAGGATTTGACCTCTGGGCTCGGCGGGTTGTCGCGCGGCTTCCTGACGTTCGGCGCAGCGTCGGGCCCGACCCTGACCGCGCTGTCGGGCGGGCTGCGTGATCTGCTGGCTAAGGGCCTGCCTGGCATGTTCAAGGGGCTGGAGACCGGAGTCGAGGGCAGCGGCAAGTTCCTGACCGGCTTGTTCTCGATGATCAACTCTCTTCTGCCCGCCATCGGCCGCCTCTCGGGCGAGTTCTCGCGAACCTTCGGCCCCATCCTCGGAACCACCCTGGCGGGCGCCGGCAAGGCGTTCGCCGGGCTCTTCGACGCGATCAGCTTCGGGATCCGCCTCGCGCGCCCGGTCATCGACGACCTGCACTACGGGCTGAAGGCGATCGGCCTGATGATCGACTACCTCAAGCCCGCGTTCATCAGCGCGGGCCGGGCCATCGCCAACGCCTTCCTCCCCGCGACGGCCGGCATCGAGGGCGTCAAGGGGCCCTTGCAGCGGCTGCACGCGCTGATCATGGAGAACAAGATCGGCTTGATGGAGTTCGGGCGGCGGGGCGCCGACGCGATCGTCGGGTTCGTTCAGGCCGGCGTTGCTGCGCTGCCGACGCTGATGTCGGGGTTCCGGAACCTGTCGATCTGGGCGCTCGGGGCGATGGACGCCATCCTGGGCGGAGCGACGAAGGCGTTCGGCTGGATCCCCGGCGTGGGCGACAAGCTGCGCACGGCCTCGTCGGAGTTCGACCAGTTCAAGGGCAAGTTCATCAGCGGGCTCGCGTCGGCTGAGGCGATGACCGCCTCGTTCAGCGCGACGGTGGGGCCGCGGCTCGCCAGGAACCGGCTGGAGATGAACATCTCTGCCTGGCAGTCGCAGATTGCCCAGGCCAACCGGGATCTGCGGACGGTGCCGCCGGAGAAGCGGGCGGCGCTCCTCGCGAACAAGAGGGACTTGGAGGCCAAGGTCGCGCAGGCCAAGCGGGACCTGCGGTCCATCCCGGACGAGACGGTATACATCCGGGTCCTGCGGGTCATGCAGACGATCATGCCGTTCGCCGGGTACATGCCCGGCTTCGCCACCGGCGGTCTCATCCGGGGGCCGGGAACGAGCACGTCGGACAGCATCCCTCACATGCTGTCCAACGGCGAGTTCGTCGTCCGGGCGGCCTCGGTCGCGCGGTTCGGTGTCCCGTTCCTGGAGGCGATCAACGAGGGTCGCCTGCCCGCCATCGGCAGCGAGTCGTCCGCGGCGGTCGCGGCGACGGGCGTCCGGTCCGCCGGGGGCGGCGGGGTGACGTTCGCCCCGCAGATCACCGTGCAGGGCGCACTCGACCCGGTGGCCGTGGGCCAGCAGCTGCGCCGGATGCTGCTCGAACTCCAGCGGACATACGGCCTAGACACGGGGGTGATCATGCGATGACGATGCGGCTGGTACTCCGGTGCGCGTTCGGGTACGCCCCGACCGCCCTGTCCGTGGACTGGACCGACCTGTCCCCGTGGCTGGACCTGGCCGCGGGGATCCGTATCTCGCGCGGCGCCTCGGACGAGGTGTCGCAGACCCAGCCGTCCACGCTGTCGTTCACTCTGGACAACGCGGACGGCCGGTTCTCGCCCGGTCTGGCCAGCAGCCCGTACTACCCGTACGTCCGGCCGAACTGCCCGGTCCAGCTCGGGGTGCTGACGGCCGCCGGCAAGAACCTCACCGAGAACCCCTCCTTCGAGGACGGGCTCGTCGCGCCCTGGTACGCGCCGGCGGTCTCGTTCGCCGCCACCCTGGCGACGGACACGGCGCGGGCGCACAGCGGCACCTACTCCCTGAAGATCACGTGGAGTGTGGTGCTGGCCCACGGCGGGGTGGTCCAGCACACCGCGTACGGCCTGGAGATCGGGCGGACGTACACGATCTCCGGGTGGGTGTGGGTGCCCACCGGCGACCCGGCCGTCCGCTGGATGCTAGACAACACCACCCTGGGCACCGCTTCGTCTACGACGAACGCGTGGGAGCGGATCAGCCTGACGTTCACCGCGACGTCGACCAGCCACACGGTGCAGCTGACCACCACCGCCGGTCTCCCCACCTTCGGGGATGTCGCGTGGGTCGACGACATCCAGCTTGAGCTGGGCGCCGCCGCGACCTCGTTCGACAGCAACGGGTCGGTCAGCCACTGGCGGTTCTACGGCATGGTGAACCAGTGGGGATCCGGCTGGGCCGGGCTGCACAGCGAGGTGGCCGTCACAGCCACCGATCTCTTCAAGCACCTGGGCCGACTGCCGCAGCTGAACAGCTTGCTGACCGAGGAGGTCCTCCAGCTCAGCCCCGTCGTCTACTACCCCCTCACCGAGCCGTCGACGTCCACCTCTGGAGGCGACATCGCCGGAGCCGGCGGCGGATCTCTCGTCAGCGCCCAGGTTGGTTCCGGCGGCACCTTCGCCTTCGGTGAGCAGCCGGGTCCAGCCGCTACAGAGCAGACCGCCATCAGCCTTGCTCCGGCAGGATCCGCCAACGGCATCCGTATGGACGCGGACATGGGGGTCTTCGTCGAGGAGTCGACGACCAGCGACTACATCACCTTCGAGGCCTGGTTCAAGACGACAGTGGCCAACCGAACGTTCCTGTCGGTCCGCAGCACCAGCTTCCAGTACCAGATGGCGTTCGGTCTCAACGCGAGCGGCTATCCCGTCATCCAGCACACCAACGCCGGCGGCAGCCTCAGCACCAACGTGATCACCAGCACGAACCTGGCCGACGGAGCCTGGCACCACCTCGTCTACAAGGAGGAGACCGCCGCTGCCCACATCAACGGCGGCAGCGCGATCCCCATCACGGTCTCCATCATGTACGCCCTGCGGTTTTGCAGCATCGGCGGCAACGGAACGGTCTGGGACGGCTCCGTCGCGCACGTCGCGATCTACACGTCGTCCATCACCACAAGCCTCCTGACCGGCCACTACACGGCGGGTGCCGTCGGCTTCTCTGGCGAGGACTCCGACGACCGGGTCATGCGCTTGGCCGGGTACGCGGGCATCGCGGCCATCGACGCTGTCGGGGACTTCAGCCCGGTGGCGTCCCAGGGTGCCGGCGGTCAGTCCGCGCTGGAGATGATGCGGCAGGTTGAGGAGACCGAGGGCGGGAAACTCGCGAGCCACCGCGACGGGCACGCGCTGCTCTTCCAGAGCCGGACGGTGCGCTACAACTCGCCGACCGCCGTGAGCTTGACCTATGCGGATCTGGAGACTGACTCGGTCGACGTGCCGATCGACGACCAGAAGCTGATCAACACCGTGACGGCGTCGCGCCCGGGAGGAGCGACCCAGCGCATCACGGCGCCGTCGTCCATCACGGCGTTCGGCCCGTACCAGCGCACCACCACCATCCTCAAGACCACCGACGCCGAGGTCGTCGACGCGGCGTACTGGACGGTATCCCGGTACGCGGTCCCGCAGCCCGAGCTGCGCGAGGTCCCGGTGCAGGCGTACACGATGCCGATCGCCACCTACCGGGCGCTGCTCGACGCGGACATCTCCTCGGTGCTGGAGATCACCAGCCTGCCCGCGGAGGCGGCCGCCTCGACGATCTCGGCGATGGTCGAGGGGTACACCGAGCAGATCGGACAGGAGTCCCATCTGATCACCTACCACTGCTCGCGCGCCCACACGGACGCGGTGTGGGCACTCGACGACACCACGTACTCCGTGCTGGGCACCACGACCCGGCTCGCCTACTGAGAGGAGGCCGCATGCGCGAGACGATTCCGGTACAGCGCGCTGAAGGGTTCTACCGGCCCCCGCCGCGGCTGGCCTCGGACGCCTGGGACCACGTCCCGCCCGCGGAGCGGGTGTGGCGCTGGTACGAGCAGCAGGCACAGCGCAGGCTGGCACCCCCGGCTGGCGTCCTGTTGGGCGAGCCGCCGATCTACGCCCGGATCAACCACGGCCGGTGGGTCGCCGACTGCACGTGTGGCAGCGCGCAGATCGTCACTCCGTCCGACCCGCGGTTGGCGTGCCCGGAGTGCGGCTACGGCTGGGTGCCGGTCGTGTTCCCGAAGGATCCGGCCGCGGCGGAGCGCACGGTCGCCGACCAGGTCCCGGCCGAGCGGAACTGGTGGCAGGCCGACGATACGTCGTGGGACCGGCCGCCCCTGCCCGACGACAACGGCGAGCGACCGCGCCGGGCCCCCCGGCCGGGACATCCGGCGCCGGCCGAGAAGGAGACGCGCCCGGATCCCGGGCCGCCGCTGCCTGAACGGCCCCTGCCCGAAGGGAAGGCGATCTGATGGCGGCCCCGGTCGTTACCCCGCGGACGTGGGTGGTGGGCGAGGTCGTGACGGCGGCCATGATGAACGCCGAGGTGCGCGCCCAGTTCACTGGGCTGGTCGGGTTGTTCTGCTGCACGCAGGTCACCACCAGCTCGTTCGCGATCCCGAACCACGCCTCGAACTACACCGCCGTGCAGTTCAGCTCGATCGCCTCGTCGAACGACACGTCGATGTGGTCGGGCGGCAGTTCGACCCGGCTGGTCGCCCCGCGCGCGGGCACCTATCTGGTTCACGGCGGGATCTCCTGGCCGAGCGGTCTCAGCACCAACGATGCCCGCAGCGAGTTCCGGTACAACGGCACCGGCACCATCATCACGACGGCCCGCATCGGCACCCAAGTGGAATCCAGCGGGAACTGCCAGAGCACCATCTCCGGCGTCGTTGTCTTCACGACCGCCAGCCACTACGTCGAGCTGTACTGCAACCAGAACTCCGGCGGCTCCCTCAACGTCAGCGTCACGCTCGGCATGACCTGTATCAGCCAGGCCACCAGCTGACCCCCCCCCCTTCAGCCCCGCGCCGCCGGCCGGGGCCATTCGTCATGCCCTGGAGGCAGCATGTCTGATCCGCTGTCCGCCGACCGGTTCATCGCCGCGCTCCTCGCCGAGGGCGTACGCGTGCAGGAACACGACGGCTGGCGCACCCACAACCGCAACCACAAGGGCCCCTGGGGGCCGGTCCACGGGGTGATGGTGCACCACACCGTCAGCTCCGGCTCCGCCGCCTCCGTCGAACTCTGCCGCGCTGGCTACACCAGCCTCCCGGGCCCGCTCTGCCACGGCGTCATCGACAAGGCCGGCATCGTCCACCTGATCGGGTACGGCCGCACCAACCACGCCGGCGGCGGCGACATCGACACCCTCAACGCCGTACGCGCCGAGGAGTACAGCGCCCGGCCACCGGTCCCCGACACCGGGAACGTCGACGGGGTCGACGGCAACCGGCACTTCTACGGCTGGGAGTGCGTCAACCTCGGCGACGGCAACGACCCCTGGACGCCCGAGCAGCTCGACGCAATCGAGCGGGCATCGGCGGCCGTTTGCCGGGCCCACGGCTGGACAGCGAAGAGCGTCATCGGACACCTGGAGTGGTCGGACGACAAGGTCGACCCGCGCGGGTTCACCATGGCGTCGATGCGGGACCGGATCGCGGCCCGGCTCGGCGCCGCACCCGCGCACCCGCCGACCACGCCCACCCCGCCGCCCCCTTCGAGGTACGAGCCGTACCCGGGGAAGGCGTTCTTCATGAACGGCTCGACGGCCGCGCTCGGCAAGGAGTCGCCCATCTTCACCGCGATGGGTCAGCGGCTCGTCGCCCGCGGCTTCGGCCGCTACTACTCCGTGGGCCCCGGCCCTCGGCTGGGCCGCGCGGACGTCAACGCGTACGAGGCCTACCAGCGGTCCCTGGGCCACACCGGCGACGCGGCGACGTGGCCGCCGGGACCCACCACCTGGAATCAGCTCCAGGTCCCCAACGTCTGACCCACCCCCAAGGAGATCTTCATGACCAGCCCGTTCCCGCCTGCCAGCACCATCGTCAAGACCGGAGCGACGTACGCCAAGGACGTGGCCGAGCGAACCCTGTGGACCGGAGTGAGCGCCGTCGGCGGCGTCCTCGTCGCGGCCGGCCCGGCCGACATGCTCGACGTCTCGTTCTGGCAGGGCGCCGGCCTCGTCGGCCTGATGGCCGCCGGGTCGTTCCTGAAGGGCCTCGCGGCCCGCCTCGTCGGCGACCCGAACTCGGCGTCCACCGTCAAGGGCGTCTGATGGCAGCCGCCCTATGGCGGCACCTCCAGTGGCGGGGCCTGGCCCTGGCCGGCCTCGGCATCCTGTGGATCACCTACGGCATCGGGCTGATCGTCGCCGACCGGCCCGGCCTCATCGCCGCAGCCGCCCCGCTGCTGCGGGTAATGTGCCTGGAGGCCTGGGGCGGGGTGTGGATCGCCTGCGGCGCGCTCGGCGTCGTGACGGCCGCGCTCCGCCCCGGCCGGGACCTCGCCGGGTTCGCCGGGGCCGCAGGCCCGCCGCTGATCTGGGGGCTGGCCTACATCGCGGCCGCCGCGACCGGCACCTACGGCGTGGCCTGGGCAAGCGTGCCGCCCTTCGCGGCGATCCTGCTGCTGGTGGTGATCGTCGCAGCACTGACAGGGGGGCGGACACGCGGATGCGCATCATGTGAGGGGGTGGCCGATGGGCGGTGAGAGCACGGTCCTCGGTGTGGTGATCGCCGTGGTCGGCGTGATCGGGTCGGTGCTCGTGGCCCGGATGTCCGCGCCGCGGGCGCTCCGCCCGGCGCCGGCGGCGGGGCCGTTAGAGGAGGAGGACCGACCGGCGCTGGAGGTCAGCCCCGAGATCTGGCAGCACTTCTCCGGCCGGATCCGCGGCCTGGAGGACAAGGTCGACCACCTGACCGAGCTGGTCGAGGCGCAGACGGTTCGGGTTACCACGCTGGAGCGGCTGCTCCGCCAGGCGCTGCGCATCATCCGCCAGGCGAACCGGCGCCTGCGCAGCTGCGGCGTGGAGCCGGAGCCTGTCCCGCCCGAGCTGATCCCGTACAGCATCGACTGACTGCATCGCCCCCTCTCGCCTACGGGCGGGAGGGGGCGCCTTCGTGCGTCCGGGGGTGTCAGCGGCTCGCGCCCTCGGGCCAGAGGATCCGTACGGGGACGCCGGTGCGTTCGGCGTATGCCACTACGTCGGCGGTACCTCCGTATCCCCACGCCGGCTTCCCGTCCCAGACGGCCAGCAGTTCATCAACCAGGCCGACGAGGATCTCGCTCCCGGCCATGTGCGCTGAGGAGTCGGAGGCGTCCAGCCCGGTGCGGTGCACGTCGGCGGCGCGGCTGATCAGTTCGTCGTACAACGGCCAGTGCTCTGCGGGCAGCCCTTCACGGTACTGGGCTGCGGGGAGGACGACTTCGAGGCGGCCGCCGTGGGCAAGGACGTACTCGGCGAACCACGAATCGGGGCCGTCCGCGATGCAGGAGACGCCCACCAAGTCAGTGCCGTGCTCGCGCACTGCGGCGCCGAGGAGGTCACGTACCTGCTGCTCCACCTCAGCGCTCAGCCCTCGGTGACCAGTGATCCCTACGCGCATGGCATTCCTCCCCTACAAGTAGACGTCGTGCAGCCGCTCATCAAACTCCCTCACCACCTTGGGTGACGACGTCGTTCGGTACGAGCGGCGAACCGCGCGGGCACGGTCCACGATCCTCCCGGAACGGTACTGGAGCCCCGTGTCCAGCGCGCGGCCAGCGAACGCGAACGCGGCCTCGACCCGCCCGGCCGCCAGATGGCCGGCGGCGATGTCGAGGATGAGAAGGGCCCGCTGCTTGGCGTGGCCGGTGGCGAGGGCTTCGGCGTCGGCTTCCAGCACCCAGGTGGGCAGACCAAGCCGTGCCCCGCAGGTGACGCGGGCAGCCGCCACCTTGCTTTCATTGAAGGTGAAGACCCACGGCCACGGCGGGGGCTCTACCGAGCCCAACCGCGTTGCCAGGGTCCGGCTGGTGGTCAGGGCTCGGTCTGCTGCTCGCTCGTCGCCCGCTGCGGCGTGGGCCAAGGCCTCGACCGATGACAGCCAAGCATCCGCGACGGCTGGCCTACGCGCGTCCAGGTACTTGCGGGCGGTCCGAGTCCAGGTGAGTGCCTGGGCTCCGTTACCCGCGTCCGCTTCAAACTGGGCCATGGTCCCAGCCTGGTAGGCGGCAAGAAGGGGGTCCCCGGCGGCACGCGCGGCCTTGATCGCCGAGCCATACCACATGCGGGTAGAACCGTGGTCTCCCATGTCCCACGACAGCCAGCCCACCAGGCTCGCGGCTTCGCTGCCGACGCCAGCGAGCCGTGCTCGCTCCTGGTCGCTGCCGGCCGCCTGGGCCACCTTCTGCACCAGCCGGAGGTGGGACTGAACGGCTTCAGCGAGATCACGAGATGGCGTTGACCCGTCCATCCGACGGTATGAGGCGGTCCCGAGCCTCAGCGGCGCGGCCTGCCCTGGGCCATCGCCAGGGTCGGGGAGGGCTGACAGTATCGGGGTAGCGGCGGCTGCCCCCAGGCCACCCATGAAGTTGCGTCGTTCCACGTGCTCGAACCCATCTCGTGTTGCCGCGTCGGCGAGGCCCACGAGGGAACCCGGAATGCCCAGGCCTACGGCGGCCGCTGCCAGGACGTCAGTCGCGTACGCCCCGACACCTCGTTTCTCCAGCCGGGAGATGGCTGACTGGGACAGCCCGCACGCCTGGCCTAACTGTTCCTGCGTCATCCGAGCGTCCTTTCGGACCAGCTCGATGACCCTGCCGTAGTCCTTCGCCCGCGACGCTTCTTTGACCGTCGGCGAAATCCTCAACGCGCCTGCCCCCAGTCTCGGGTTTCATCCGCTCCAGGTAACTGCCGTACCCGCCGCACGCATATCCGTATGCGCATGCCGCATCGGAGATGGTCCCACGCAGCCACCCCGCCGAAGACTGTTCTCACCACCCGCTGACAACGGTAGGGAGTGACCCGTGACCGGCCGCATCATCCGCAGCTGCACCGAGGCGCCCTCGGCATCAACACCCCGGCCAGCCCGGGCGAGCGGCTGGCGCCGGCGCCCAGCGCCAACGTGCTCGACCCGGGCACGCGTCGGCTGGGAGCGCTTCATCGGCAGCGTCGGAGGCCCCCGGTGAGTGAGACGTACGAATACCAGCCTCATCGCCTGCTCCGGAAGCAGGTCCGTGACATCGCCTCCGGCGCTGAAGGCGAACTGATGGCCGTGATCAACGAGAACGTCTCCGACACCGGGATCGAGCACTGGATGGAGCTGGCATACATCCGGGGCGCGTCCGGCCGGGAGTTCACCACGGCCGTCGACAACGTCCAACCTGCCTGATGCGCATCTGCTGCCGGTGCGACCGCACCATCCGCAGCACGACGTACGACACTATCCGCGTGGACTCGGCGTCCGGGGCTCGCCCCGATCAGTACGCCCACACCCTCGGGGATCCGAAATGCCGGCCGATCACGGACAACGATCCGGCCGACCTCCACTGATCTGCACACGACCAAGGGAGAAGCATGTCCAGTCCCGTCCCTCCGCCTCCGCCGTGCGGCGCCAGGCAGCCGCAGCCGCCGACGCCGGCGCAGACCGGCACCATGACCCTCACGCGGGAGCCCGGCGTTCGCGACGCCCGCGACCTCCTCGCCCCCGACGACTTCATGGCGGTGACCGCGACCGTCGCGAAGGACAACCCCGACATGGGCTGGACGATGGCCGAACGGGTCGTCGTCGAGGGCCTCAAGTTCGTCGCCGCGGCGGCCAGCGGCGCGCTCGGGATCGCGCCGTCCCGGGTGGTCGACGAGGGCTGGCACGCCCTCATCCTGCACACCGCCATCTACCGGGCGCTGTGCGACCGGCTCGGCGGGTTCGTGCACCACTACCCCGAGCCCCCGGACTCCGGCCGCTACGACCCCGACTTCATCGACCGGACCATGGCCGCGATCGAGGCCGCCGGCTTCCCTGTGGACCGGGAGCTGTGGCGGGGCCCGGACAACGGGATCGTCGAGGTGGCCGCGTCCTGCCAGCACGCCCCGAACTGCGGGCCCATCGTGCCGATGCCCACGCCGCAGTGCCTGCCGGACCCGCCCCCGCCGCCGCCCAGCGAGTGAACACCCCTGCCCGGCGCTACGCTCCACTCCGATGGGAGGACACATGCAGGAGTGGACAGACCCTCGGTACGCCGAGCTAGTCGAGGCCTGGCGTGAGGCGCAGCTGCCGACGTCCCGTGACCCGGAACAACCTCCGGCCCGCGGGTTCATCGTGCAGCCGCCGTCTCACGACTGACCGCAAGCCCGGCCCGGCCGCCCCGCGCGGCCGGGCCCCTTCTCTGCGGAGTCCCCTTCATGACGCTTGAGTCCTCTTGGGACAGCTATGCCCGCCTCGCCCTGGCCGGCCGCCACGGCCCACCTCCACCCTTCAGCTGGACGGTCCACCCCGGCTACAGCCTTGGCGTGGAACTCCTGGAGGTCGGCCCCGGCTCCGAGGTGCTGGAACTCGGCTGCGGCAAGGGCGACCGCCTCGCCTACCTCGCCTCGCTCGCCGTCCGCGCCGTCGGAGTCGACCTCTCCGGCGTACAAGTCGCCGCCGCAACCGCACGGTGGGGATCAGCGATCGACGTGCACCACGCCGACGCCACCCACTTCCTCCGCACCACCCCCGCCGTCTACGACGCCGTGTACTCGGCCTACGGCGCTCACTGGTTCACAGACCCGAAGCTGCTCCTCCCGGCCATCCGCGCGCGCCTCCGGCCCGGCGGCGTGCTGGTGCTGGCCCACCTGCCCCCGGGGAAGCACTTCAACGTCCACGGCCCTACTGCCGCGCGGGCCGGTACGACGACCGTGCCCCGTTGGGAGGGCGAGGCCTACCAGTGGGCCAACATGCTGGAGGAGGCTGGCTTCCTCTCACCCTCAGCCGTCACCATCCACCCGCCCCGCGGCAGCGGAGCGGAACCAACGATCGTGCTCCGCGCCTGGGGGTAGGCACCGCACGAGCACAGCGCGCCCGTCGCCGATGAGCAGACCCGACTCACCCCTCGACCCGGAGCCTCGATCTCGTGATCACCACCGATTTCACCGCGACCCCTACCGACGTCACCATCTGCGAGGCCTGCTGGCGTGAGCCGGTCGAGATCGCCCGCACCAGCCAGGACGGGCACAGTCGCGACCTGCTGTGCGTCCAATGCGCCGAGGAGGGGTACCCGACGCGCGTCGCCTTGTTCCCGCCGCTCGGTATCTTCGGGCTCCCGTGGCGACGCCTGAGGCCCACCGAGCCGAGCGCCGCGCCCCCGCCCCCAGCGGCCAGCCGACCGCCCGCGTAGACGTAGCTGGCCGGCACGGTCGCCCCGGTCGGCACCCCTTCCGCCGGCCGGGGCTGCACGCGGCCGTTCCGGTCTGGTCGAAATCGGCTAGATTCCCGCTCGACCTGCACTTTTGGCCGGAACATGACTGATGCGGCGACGGTTTTCAGCCAGTACGGTGAACGCATGCTGAAGCACCCAATCCGCTTAGGCTGACCTAATCCCGAACGAGGTGGGAGAGGGGCACGCCGATGGCGTCCGCGATCAGGATCAGCGAATCCAGGAGCGGACTGGCCTTACCCAGCTCGATGTTCACGTACGTGGCGCGGTCCATATCGTTGGCCCGCTGAGCCACACGCTCCTGCGTCAGGTTCCGCTCTAGGCGCGCCTCGCGGATTTGCCGACCGATGCGTCGTCGCCTCTCGATGACATGAGGAGGCGGAGGTACGGAGCGCGGCACCCGTCCACGCTCACCAAATCATGATCGAAAGTATGTAGGGCAAAACCTACACTGCGTGACCTTGAAGCCCCGCGGCACTAGAGAGCCAATCCCGGGGCGACCGAACTCGCCCGCGCGCCTCGCGCGATCAAGGGTGAGCGGGATGGTGTGGCTGGCGTCCGTCAATCCGCCAGCGCGCGCCTCCCTGGCCCTGATTCCGATCAGGGCGGCCGCCCGGTCCCCTCGAAGGGGCCGGGCGGTCTAGCGTGTACGGAAGAACCCCCCGCCGACTTCCGCGACGGGGGGTTCCTGCCCCGAGGGCCGGGCCTCCCCGCCCGAACACCTCAGGTTGTGAGCAGCGTCAATCTGGCGCACGCGGGGAGGCGCGCCGGCCCTGCTCGACTTGCACTGTAACCCGATGATCTGCCAGTTGTGACCCCCCATCTGGGTGATGACCGAGGCCCTGACGGTGGCGATGTGGCGTCGATGTGGCGTCCGAAACAAGGAAGACCCCCCAGTCGAACACGACTGGGGGGTCAACAACAGGCCTTGACCTGCCACTTCCTACTGGTGGGCGCGGACGGTTTCGAACCGCCGACATCTGCTTTGTAAGAGCAGCGCTCTACCCCTGAGCTACGCACCCGTGGACGAGTGGACAGCCTACATGCACCGTGCACCCCCCACGCAATCCCGTTCCCGTGGGGGAGAATGGACCGGGGCACGGGTGGACGGGGTACGGGAGTGGGACTGTGACGACGGCATCCCGGCGGTGGTTCGGCGGGCGGGACGAGAGTCGGCGGGCGGACGCGCAGGCGGCGAAGGATGCCGCCGCGGCCGCGTTCTACGAGCTGGACACCGCGCAGCGGGATCTGCGGATCTCCATCGAGACCATCGCCGCCGCCGACGGGTCTCCGGCCGCGCGGCAGGCCGTCGAGGGGTTCGCGGCGCTCGGGCGGCGCATCGACGAGGTCAGCCACGGCTACATCGAGGCCGTCGACGCGCACGACCTGGACCGGGTCGACCTGGAGGGGTCCGCCGCCGCGCGGGCGCGGGAGCAGCTGACCCGGGCGCGGGACGAGCTGGTGCGGGTCAAGGGGGAGCTGGAGCGGTTCGCCCAGGGGCTGCAGCCGCTGCTGGACAAGGCGGAGACGCAGCTGGCGCAGGTCGCGCCGGCCCGGGAGCGGGCGAAGGCGGCCCTGCTGGCGGCGAGTGACGCGCTGGACGCGGCTCGGGCCGGGGGGATGCGGGCCGACGACCTCGCGGCGCGGCTGGCGGCGCTGGGGCCGGAGCTGACGAAGCTGAACCAGGGCGCCGCGCAGCACGGGGTGCAGGCGACCGTGCAGCGGGCCGACCGGATCCTGCGGGACGCGGAGGCCGTGCGGGCCGAGGCGGCGCGGCTGCCGGAGCGGGCTGCGGAGATCGACCGGCGGCTGGTGAGCCTGCGGACCCGCGCACAGGCGCTGCGCAATCGGGCGGACCGGGTGGATCCGGTGCTCAGCGAGCTGAGGCGCCGGTTCAGCGCGGCGTGCTGGCAGGACCTCCAGCACGTCCCCGACCAGGCAGTACGGGACGTCGCGCAGGCGGAGGACCGGCTGGCGGAGGCCGGCCGGGCGCGGGAGGAACAGCGCTGGGCGGACGTAACGACGCTGGTCGAGGCGGTTCGGGCCGCGCTGGACGCGACCGACGAGGCGGTGTCGGCCGCGCAGGACCGGCTGGCGCGGCTGGAGGCGGTGGCGCGGGACCCGAAGGCCGAGGCGGAGCGGACGCGCTTCGCGATCCGGGACGCGCAGCGGCTGGCGATGGCGGGCCGGAGCGTGCCCGATCCGCGGCACGCGCGGCCGCTGGACGAGGCGGTGGCGCGGCTGGAGCGTGCGCTGGCGGGGCTGGAGGGGCGCCACCCGGACTACTGGCACTTCCTCCAGGAGATGGAGCGGGTACGGGCGGCCGTGGCCCGGGTGGTGACGGACATCCGGGACCAGCGGGCGGTCGGGTAGCGGTCGGGTAGCGGGGCCCCCGGCCGGAGGCGGATGCTGGAACGGAACAGCGGACAGAGGAGGGCGCCATGGCTGCCCACACGTTCCACCTGCCCCGCAGGCACCG
This sequence comes from Streptomyces sp. NPDC043896, assembly GCF_056435605.1. Taxonomy (NCBI): domain Bacteria; kingdom Bacillati; phylum Actinomycetota; class Actinomycetes; order Kitasatosporales; family Streptomycetaceae; genus Streptomyces; species Streptomyces sp. NPDC043896. The sequence continues at coordinate 48,078 of NZ_JBWKEE010000024.1, read as the reverse complement.
GGCGGCTCCCCCCGTGCCGCACGAGCCGTACGTGGCGCACGCGGCCTACGGCTGCACGGAGCCCCACGAGCACTACGCCCCCTACGTGCCCCACGAGCCGTACGGGCCGCCTCCGGAGCGGCAGGGGCCGCGCCTGGTCGAGCGGGTGCTGCACCCGGTCAACGCCCGGCTGGACGAGCACCTGCCGTCCGACCACAAGCTCAGCAAGGTGTACCGGGTCGGCGCGGGACTGACCGGTCTGCTGCTGGTGGTGTTCGGGGTCCTGGGGCTGATCGACCGCGTCGGGTTCTTCGACACCGGTGGCGACACGGTGCTGGCCCTGAACACGAACGGTGCGCTGAGCGTCCTGTCGATCTGCATCGGCGCGCTGCTGTTCGCCGGGATGGTGATCGGCGGGACGTTCGCCTCGACCCTGAACATCGTGCTGGGACTGGCCTTCATCGCGAGCGGGTTCGTGAACCTCGCGCTGCTGGACACGGGCCTGAACTTCCTGGCGTTCCGCATCCAGAACGTGCTGTTCAGCTTCGTCGTCGGCGTGATGCTGATGTGGTTCGGGATGTACGGGCGGGTGGGCAGCGCCCTGCCGCACGACAACCCGTACTGGCGCGCCCGGCACCCCGAACAGGCGGCGCGCGAGGCGCGGATCCGGGAGGGATTCCACCCCGGGCACCGCACTGCGTAGCCTGTGCGCATGCCTCGTTACGAATACCGCTGCCGGACCTGCGACGACACCTTTGAGGTCAGCCGGCCGATGGCCGAGTCGTCCGCGCCCGCCGACTGCCCCGCCGGGCACGCGGACACCGTCAAGCTGCTCTCCGCCGTCGCCGTCGGCGGGACCAGCAGTGCCCCCGCTCCGGCCGGCGGGGGCGGGTGCTGCGGCGGGGGCGGCTGCTGCTGAGCCGGCCGGAGGGGCTCCGCCACCCGAAGGGGCTCCGCCACCCGAAGGGGCTCGGCCGCCCGGAGGAGCTCCGCCGCCTCAGCGCTTGCGCGAGAGGGTGAGGCCGTCCGAGATGGCCAGGAGGACGGAGTCCATCCGGGTGTCGGCCATGGCGTGCTCGTTGAAGGCCCGGACAGCGGCGCCGCGGCCGGCGGGCGACTCGTCGAGGACGGTGCCGTGGAAGAGGGTGTTGTCGGTGACGATCAGCCCGCCGGGGCGCAGCCTCGGTACCAGTTCCTCCCAGTAGAGGATCTGGTTCTGCTTGTCGGCGTCGATGTACGCCATGTCGATGTGCGGTTCCGCCGGCATGGCGCGCAGCGTGTCCAGGGCCGGGGCGAGGCGCAGGTCGATGCGGTCGGCGACGCCCGCCGCCGCCCAGGCCTCGCGGCCGTACGCCGTCCACTCCTGTGACACGTCACAGGTGATCAGGCGGCCGTCGGCCGGGAGGGCCTGGGCCATGGACAGGGCCGAGAAGCCGGTGAAGGTGCCGATTTCCACGACGTGGCGCGCGCCGGTCAGCCGGACCAGGAAGGCCAGCAGCGGTCCCTGTTCCTCCGCGGACTGCATGCCGGCCGACTCGGGGAACTTCTCCCAGGTGGTCCGGACGAGCCCCCGCTGAACCTCGTCCAGCGGGGGGTTGTGCGCCAGGACGTACTGGTAGAGCTCATCGGTGATCTTGGTGCTGTTGCCCTTGGTCATGCGGTCAGTGTCGCAACCGCCCGGCCGAATTCCCGGACGATCTCCTCACCGGCCAGGACCCCGGCCGTGCTCAGGGCCGTCACCGCGGGCGCGGTCCAGGCGGCGTCGGCCAGCTCGCCGTGCCCCGGCCGCCAGGCCCGGTCGGCCGCCAGCAGCAGGTCGGCGTCCAGCAGCGAGTCGCCGGCGGCGAGGGTGGCGGACGCGCCCGTGCGTCGGGCGACCTCGCGCATCGCGGCGCTCTTGGTCAGCGGGCGCGGGACGGCGTAGATCTTGCGGCCCTGGAGGGAGACCGTCCAGCCGCGTGCCTCCGCCCACTCCGTCAGGGCCTTGAGCCACTCGTCGGGCACCAGCGCCCGTTCCACGACCAGGTACGCGAAGAGGTCCTCCGCCACCCGCGCCTTGCGCAGCCACGCCGGGTCGGCCACGGCCAGCAGGTGCGCCTGCACCTCCTCCAGCGGAGCGCACTCCTCGGCGAGCCTCCCGGCCACCGCGCGCCGCCAGTCCCGGTCCGGGACCCCGTCCACCAGCAGCTGGCCGCCGTTGGCGCAGATCGCGTACGGGGCCGGGGGTCCGGGGAAGCGGATCCGCTGGTACTGCTTGCGGGTACGGGTGGTGGTAGGGACGAAGACCGCCGAAGGGTCCGCGGCCAGTTCCGCCAGCAGCGCGGCCGCCGTCTCCGTCATGTAGGAGAGCGGCTTGCCCTCGTGCACCTCGACGCACAGCAGCCGGGGGGCCTGCGGGTCGGGCATGGTCAGGCCGAGGGCGGCCGACGAGTAGATGAGCGTACGGTCGAGGTCACTGGCTACGAGGACGGTCTCTCGGCGGGTCACTTGGATGCCACAGCCTTTCCGTCGGCGCCCGTGGCGCCGCGCGTGAAGCGGGGGTGGATGAGTCCCACGCACGTGTAGGGCAGGTCGTCGGCCTCCTCGACCGGGACCCCGCGCTGCTCGGCGAGCAGGCGTACGTGATCCAGGTCGGGGCCGGCCCCGCGCCGGGCCAGGATCTTCCACGGCACACGGCGCAGCAGCACCCGCGTGGTCTCGCCGACGCCGGGCTTGACCAGGTTCACGTCGTGGATGCCGTACTCCTCGCTGATCCGCTCCACTGCCGCCCAGCCCACCCAGGTCGGGGTGCGGTCCGCGGCGAGGAGCTCCTTGACCTCGGCGGCGACGGCGTCGGCGACCTCGTCGAAGCGGGCGGCGACGGTGTCGACGAAGGCGGCGGAGACATCGGCTCCGGCCAGCTCCCGGTAGAACTTCGCACCGTGGAAGTCGCCGGGGCCGACCAGGTCGGACCTGAGCACCGTACGCGAGACGAGTCCGGAAACGGTGGAATTGAGGCAGGCGGAGGGGATCAGGAAGTCCTCGCGGGTGCCGTACGTCCGCACGCAGGAGCCGGGGTCGGCGAGGACGACGATCTCCGGGTCGAAACCGGGGAACTCCGCCAGGGCCTCGCGCAGTTCGCGGGTGATGGCGCCCTTGCCGGTCCAGCCGTCGACGAACACGACGTCGGCCGGGTCGTGGTGGGCGGCGAGCCAGCGCAGCGCGTTGGCGTCGATGCCGCGGCCGCGGACGATGGAGACGGCGTAGTGCGGCAGGTCCAGGCCGTGCCGCTTGCGGGCCCAGCGGCGCATCAGCACGCCGACGGGCGTGCCGGCGCGGGCCAGGGAGACCAGGACGGGCGACGGGGAGCGCTCGGCGAGGACGGTCTCGGTGACGGTGCCGACGGCGCGGGCGATGCGGGCCGCCGAGGCGTCCAGCGCGCTGCGGTAGAGCTCCTGGTACTGCGGTGAGGGCTGGTACTCCACGGGCAGGGACTCGGCGTAATGGGCGCCGCCCGCCTGGATGGCCTCCTCGCGCTCCTCGGTCGGGGCCTCCAGCCGTACGCCGGACAGGTCCTGGAGGAGCCAGCCGACGTCCTCGGGGGCGTACGAGGAGAAGGCCGGCCCCCGCAGCGGCTCGGGCAGCGGCGGCTCGGTCACGGTCGGCTCCTGCCGGTCGGGGGTCTCGGGCGTGTAGGACGGGACGACGGCCAGGACGACCCGGCCGGTGTGCGGGGCGAGCCCGGCGAGCAGTCCCGCGTGCAGCTCGGGCGTGTCCCCGGCGGAGTCGACGACGGCGACGACGGTGTCGAAGCCCGCGCCGGCGACGTTGTAGGCGTAGCGGTCGCCGGGCCCGTCGGCGGGGACGTCGTGGGCGGGGAAGACCAGCCGGGTGCGGATGGCGTAGCCGGGGTCGTCCACGGCGAGCACGGGCGAGCGGGTGGTGGTGGAGAACCGCACCTCGGTGGCCGCCCCGGACTCCTCCAGGGCCAGCGCGAGCCGCAGCGGTGCGTACATCAGCTCCTCGTTGCCGAGTACGAGGACCCTCCCGGGCTCCGCGCCGAGCGCGCCGGCGATCCGGGCGGCCATGGCGGGCAGGGCGGCCTCCAGTGCCTCGCGGTGCGCGGGGGTGAAGCCGTGGCGGCCGCCGTCGGGCAGCCCGGCGGGCCAGCCGAGCGGCACCCGGAGGGCCTGCCGCGCCGCGGCGGCCGGGCCGACGGCGCGGGCGTCGTCCTGCCGGGCCGGGGCGGCTGCGGCCTCGTACTCCTCGACCAGCGCCCGCCCCTTGTCCAGCACCCCTTCCGGGAGGGCGACCGTCCCCGAGGCCAGGGCCACCAGGTCCACCCGCGCGCCCAGCTCTGCGGCGAAGGCGGTGAGCCGGTCGCGGTCGGGGGCGGAGCGCATGTCGACGAGGGCGACGACCACGTAGTGCGCGCGGGGGTGGCGGGCGTGCAGATCGCGGATGGTGTTCAGGACCGTGTTGCCGGTGGAGAACTCGTCGTCGACGAGGACCAGCGGCCCCTCCCCCGCCAGCAACCCGGGGTCCTCGGGCAGCAGCAGGTGCGAGGTGGCGTGCGAGTGGGCCTCCTCGAAGCCACCGGCGGGCCGCACTCCCGGTACGGGGCGGCGGGTGGAGTGCAGGTAGGGGGCGGGTCCCAGACCGTCGGCGACGCAGTGGCCGAGCCCGGTGGCGGTTTCGGCGTAGCCGAGGACCACCGCCCGGGCGGCGGAGTCCCCGAGCAGCTCGCGGACGCGTACGCCGAGCCCGTGGCCGGCCGCGTACACGGCGCCGGGCGACTGCGGGACGTGCTTGCCCAGCACCTGCGAGACCAGCAGGTGCGCCCGCTTCGGGTTGCGGCGCAGGGCCAGCCCGAGCAGTTCCTTCAGCCCTGGCGACGCCGCGCCGGCGGTTTCGCTCAGGTCCACGCCCAGCCGCTCGGCGACCCAGGTTCCCGACCAGACCGTGTCGATCGTCTTGCCCTTCCTCGTCATGGCAGCCCGGCTCACACCTGGAGCCCGGCCGTCAGGAGGTCGACGAAGCCGACCTCCTCCTTCGCCACACCGAAGACCTCGGCGCGCAGCATGGTGCGCTCGGCCCAGGCCCGGTGGGGCTTCACCTCGTTCATCTTGTTCGTGTAGGCGGAGCGCATCACTCCGCCGCCGTCGCGCTCGGGGCGCAGGATGTCCTGGGCGTCGCTGAACTCCTCGTGGGAGACCACCGACAGCGCGTGCACCGGCGTGACGTGGGCCGGGTGGATGCAGGTCTTGCCGAGCAGGCCGTTGGCCCGGTCGAGTTCGATCTCGCGCAACAGGCCGTCCAGGTCGTGTTCGATCAGCGCGGTGCGCAGTTCCTCCACGCCCTCCTCCAGGAAGGGGCTGCGGCGCAGCTGCGGCTTGAAGAGGCGCTGCTGGCTGCGGAAGTACTCCCAGACGGGGCCGGTGACGGTGAAGCCGGTGCCGTCGGCGCGGCTGAGGACGTTGACCACGTCGGCGATGACGCCGGCGACGATCTGGACGTCGTACGCGGTCATGTCGGGGGTGCGGCGCAGGCCGTACACGGAGCAGAAGTCGGTGACGCCGAGGCGCAGGGCGAGGACCCGCTCGCGGTAGCGGTTGACGGTGCGCTTGATGCCGGCGAGTGCCTCGACGCGGGTCTCCAGGTGGAGGAGGTCGGGCGTCTCCAGGACCGGCATGGCATACAGGCGGGGCAGTCCGGCGGCGGCCTCGGCGTGGGCGACGGCGTCGAGGAAGGCCGTTCCGCGGCTTTCGGTGAACTTCGGTAGTACGAATCCGGCCAGATTGTGGACGGAACCGCCGAGGCGCCGGACGAGGTCGGGTATCTGCTCGGGGGTGCGGACGCGGATGAAGAGGAGCGGGAGCCCCTCGGGGCCCGGCCCCTCGGCACCGAGGGCCGCGAACTGCCGGACGAGGTTCTCCTCGCCGTCGAGGACGTCGGCGTCGCTGATGGAATCCTCCAGGCAGAGGACCATGGAGGCGACGCCCCGGCCGGCCTGCTTGCGGATGTCGTCGGCCAGCCTGGGCCGGATGGCGGGGCTGTAGAGGGTCGCTCCGAGCGCGGCGGCCAGGGTGCGGGCCGGGGAGGCCAGGTCGAACTCCGCCGGCTCCTGGTGGAAGAGGTCCTTGCGGACCGTGGGCGATATGTGCCCGAAGTGACGCATGTGCTTCCCCCGTACTGCCTCGGCGGCCCAACTGGCGTGGCCGGTAATAGTACGTACGAACGCGAGTCAAGAGTTCCTCAAGCACATGAAGTTCAGGTAACCCTCTTGCACCATGCCCAGCTCTCGCCTTCGGGACAAGGCCCTACGGGGGGCCGCATTGTCCCGGTCGGCCCCGGGAGGGCAGGATGACGGGCATGACGCACGCGATGCAGAAGGGCTCCAACATCCCGGTCACCGCCACGGCGGTCCGGGCGGTGCTGCGCTGGACCACCGGACCCCAGGTGCCGGACGTGGACGCCTCGGCGCTGCTCGTGGGAGCGGACGGGCGCGTGCGCTCGGACGAGGACTTCGTGTTCTACAACCAGCCCCGGCACCCCTCGGGGTCCGTGTGGCGCCTGGGCAAGAAGCAGGTGGGCGACGGGGTCACCGACGCGGTCCAGGCGGACCTGCGGGCCGTACCGCCGGCCGTGGACCGCATCCTGGTGGTGGCCTCCGCCGAGGACGTGCCGTTCGAGCAGGTCCGCGACCTGCGGATCCAGCTGTACGACGCCACGCCGGGCGGCGCCCCGGAACCGCTGGCCCACTTCGACGTCCGCCCCGAGACCGGCGCCGAGACGGCGCTGATCTGCGGGGAGATGTACCGCCGGGGCGAGGGGTGGAAGTTCCGCGCCCTGGGCGAGGGGTACTCCGACGGCCTCGTGGGGCTGGCCACCGACCACGGGATCTCCGTGGACGAGAACGCCGGTGAGGCGGCGGCCGAGGCCGCCCCGGCCGCGGCGCCGGCGCCCGGGGACGACCGGACCGCCGCCATGCGGCCCCCGGCGTCCACCCCGGTCACCCAGGCCCCGCCGGCCGCCCAGCCGGCCTACGGGTACCCGCAGCAGGTGTCCCCGGTGCCGGTACCGGCTCCGGGCGGAGACCCGTCGTTCCGGATGCCGGTGCAGGGCCCGCAGTTCATCCGCCGCTGACGTCGCGGACGCAGCGGATGCCGCGGGCGCCACTGGTACCACTGGTGCCACTGGCGTCACCGGTGCCGCCTGGCGGGCGCGGGCGGGGGCCGTCCGGCCCCCGCGCTCAGGCCTTCGTGCTCTTGTAGCCCCGGCCCCACTGGAGCCCCCAGCCGTACAGCCGGTCCAGCTCCGCCTGGAACCCGTACACGAACTTCACCTCGCGGCGGACGATCATCTCGCCCTTGACGTTCTCCAGCGACAGCACCGCGCAGGAGCGGGCCTGCGGATGCCGCTCGTCCAGCGGGATCTCGATCCTGGGACCGGCGGTCGGGTACAGGGTGACCAGGGCGTGGGTCCGGTCGAAGGCCGGGGTCTGGTCGTAGATGTAAACGAAGACGAGCAGCCGCTTGATCTCGTCGGCGTGGTCGAGGTTGATGTAGAGGGTCTCCCCCGAGCCCGAGCCGAACCGGTCGTCGCCGCTGAGCTTCACGTACGGCGGTTCGTTCAGGTCGCCGAGCAGGTTCCCCAGCGGCTGTACGGCGCCACGGGTGCCGTCGGTCAGCTCGTACAGGCAGCCCATGTCCAGGTCGACGTTGACCATGCCCTGGGTGTGCGCCTGCACGATGTCCGGCTTGAAGAGCTTGAACGGGTGCCGGAAGAGCTGGCCGCTCTGCCCGGAGCGGCCGCCGAAGTCGGAGGTGCGCATCCGCCAGGAGAGGTTGACGCGCATGTTGCCGTGGACGGCCTGCTGTTTGGTGAGCGACACCGTCGGGTGCCGCTTGGTCAGCTCGATGGTGTTAGACGAGGCGTTGCCCGAGTCGAAGCCCATGGCGCGAGCGCCCCTGATCCCGTCGAAGAACCCCATGTTCCAACCCCCCAGGTCGGTCCGTGCAGCGGACAGTGCGGCGGGGGGGGGGGGGGGGGGGGGGGGGGGGGGGGGGGGGGGGGGGGGGGGGGGGGGGGGGGGGGGGGGGGGGGGGGGGGGGGGGGGGGGGTACGT
>NZ_JBWKEE010000024.1:0-39987 GCF_056435605.1 Streptomyces sp. NPDC043896 | reverse complement strand
ACCGCCAGCGGGTGGCAGAGCGGGATCAGGTCGGGAGTCTTCTTGGCCCCCATGATCCCGGCGATCCGCGCGGTGGGGGGGGGGGGGGGGGGCCCCCCCCCCCCCCCCCCCCCCCCCCCCCCCCCGCCCCGTCGTTACCGGAAGCGTTCCGCAATCAGGGCCGGGTCACACCCCGGCTCCGACCTCCGCGGGGCTGTCGCCGCCCTCGGCCGCCAGCCGCTTGTTGCGGCGTACGGAGGACCAGAAGGACCAGGCGATGAGCAGCACGCCGACGAGGCCGGTGATGACCTCGTGGATCTCGTACTGGATGGTGACGAGCAGGATCACGGCGAGGGCGCCGATCGCGTAGTGCGCGCCGTGCTCCAGGTAGACGTAGTCGTCGAGGGTGCCCTGGCGGACCAGGTAGACCGTGAGCGACCGGACGTACATGGCACCGATGCCGAGGCCGAGGGCCATGAGCACGATGTCGTTGGTGATGGCGAAGGCGCCGATGACGCCGTCGAAGGAGAAGGACGCGTCGAGGACCTCGAGGTAGAGGAACATGAAGAACGCGGCCTTGCCGGCCAGGGCGACGGCCGAGACGGGCTTGCCGCTCTTCTTGGCCGCTTCCTCCGCCTCGTGCTCGGCCTCCTCCTCTTCCTCGAGCTTGTTCTCGAAGTAGCCGGAGAGACCGCCGACGATCATGTACGTGATCAGGCCGAGGACACCGGAGATCAGGACGGTCTGCGCCTTGTCCACGTGGAGGCCGCCGTGCTGGTGGGCGTTGGCACCGACGGTCATCGAGGCGATGACCAGGACGATCAGCGCGATGCACGCGGACAGCATGTCGATCTTGCCGAGCTTTGCGAGCGGGCGCTCCAGCCAGGCGAGCCACTTGATGTCGCGGTCCTCGAAGATGAAGTCCAGGAAGATCATCAGCAGGAACATGCCACCGAAGGCGGCGATGGACGGGTGGGCGTCCGTGACCAGCTGCTTGTACATGTCCTTGTCGGTCATCGCCAGGTCGACGGCCTCGATGGGCCCGATCTTGGCGCTGATCGCCACGATGACGACGGGGAAGACCAGGCGCATGCCGAACACGGCGATGAGCACGCCGATGGTGAGGAAGATCTTCTGCCAGAAGGCATTCATCTTCTTCAGGATTCCGGCGTTGACCACCGCATTGTCGAAGGACAGCGAGATTTCGAGGATCGACAGGATCGCCACGATCCCAAAACCGGTCCACCCCCCGTAGAACACCGCTGCGACCAGACCGAGCGCAGTGACTGCGAACGACCAGCCGAAGGTTTTGAGAACCACTGGCACCCCATCGTCTTGTACGGCTTTACGAAACGTTGACCCCGAAGTCTAGAGCGATGCCCCGCAGCCCCGACGCGTACCCCTGTCCTACCGCACGGAACTTCCACTCGCCGCCGTACCGGTAGACCTCACCGAAGATCATCGCGGTCTCGCTGGAGGCGTCCTCGGTCAGGTCGTAGCGGGCCAGTTCCTGGTCGTCCGCCATGTTCACCACGCGGATGAAGGCGTTGCTCACCTGGCCGAAGCTCTGCCGGCGGCTGTCCGCCTCGTGGATCGAGACCGGGAAGACGATCTTGTCGACGTGCGCGGGGACCTTGGTGAGGTCGATGATGATCGACTCGTCGTCGCCGTCACCCTCGCCGGTGAGGTTGTCCCCGGTGTGTTCGACGGAGCCCTCGGGGCTCTTGAGGTTGTTGTAGAAGACGAAGTACTCGTCCCCCAGCACCCGGCCGCTGTTGCACAGCAGGGCGCTGGCGTCGAGGTCGAAGTCCGCCCCCGTGGTCGAGCGTGCGTCCCATCCGAGACCGATCAGAACCCGGGTGAGGTTCGGTGCGGCCTTGGACAGGGAGACGTTGCCCCCCTTGGCGAGTGTGACGCCCATGATGTGGTCCTCCCCGGACGACGTGGTGGTGATGGCCGAGCCACCCGCTCATGGTGGCAAAGCCGGTCCGGCGCCGTACACAGGGGTGCACGGCGCCGGACGGACGAACTTCTCGGGCTTCGGCTCAGACGTTGACGCCGAAGTCCTGCGCGATGCCGCGCAGACCCGAGGCGTAGCCCTGGCCGATCGCGCGGAACTTCCACTCCGCACCGTTGCGGTACAGCTCGCCGAAGACCATGGCGGTCTCGGTCGAGGCGTCCTCGGAGAGGTCGTAGCGGGCGAGCTCGGTGTTGTCGGCCTGGTTCACGACGCGGATGTAGGCGTTGCGGACCTGGCCGAAGCTCTGCTGGCGGCTCTCGGCCTCATAGATCGAGACGGGGAAGACGATCTTGGCGACATCGGCGGGGACACCGGCGAGGTTGACCTTGATGGCCTCGTCGTCGCCCTCGCCCTCACCGGTGGTGTTGTCACCGGTGTGCTCGACCGACCCGTCCGGGCTCTTCAGGTTGTTGAAGAACACGAAGTTCGAGTCGTTGGCGACCTTGCCCTGGTCGTTGGTCAGGATCGCGCTGGCGTCGAGGTCGAAGTCGACACCGGTGGTGGTGCGAGCGTCCCAGCCCAGACCGACGATGACCGCCGTCAGGTTAGGCGCGGCCTTGGTCAGCGAGACGTTGCCGCCCTTGCTGAGGCTGACTCCCACGGGTCCTCCATTGGTATTCGAATGGGGCGGGGCCCCGTCGTGCGATTGCTACCGGATCAACGTCCCGATCCTAGTGACGGGTTCCCGCTCGCAGGCGGTTTTCGTACGGAACCTGCCGCCGGATCCGGCGCGGGGCCCTCAGAGGCTGTCGAGGGCCTTGATGTACTCGTTCAGGTCACGCGCGTCGGGCAGCCCGTTGACGACGGTCCAGCGCACGATGCCGTCCTTGTCGATGACGAAGGTGCCGCGGACCGCGCAGCCCTTGTCCTCGTCGAAGACGCCGTACGCGCGGGAGGTCTCGCCGTGCGGCCAGAAGTCGGACAGCAGCGGGTACTCCAGGCCCTCCTGCTCCGCGAAGACGCGCAGGGTCGGGACCGAGTCGTTGGAGACGGCCAGCAGCTGCACGTCGTCGTTCTGGAAGCGGGGCAGCTGGTCGCGGAGCTCGCACAGCTCGCCGGTGCAGACGCCGGTGAAGGCGAAGGGGTAGAAGAGCAGCACGACCGCCTTCTCGCCCCGGAAGTCGGAGAGCCGCACCGTGGCGCCGTGGTTGTCCTTGAGCTCGAAGTCCGGTGCCTTGTGTCCGACCTCGATCGCCATCTCTCGCATCCCTTCGTTTTCCTGCGTCCCGCACGGGGCCGTTCGGGTGAGACCCAGCCTAGGGGGTGTCCCCGCGGAGCGGGGCGGACCGGCGCGCTGGAGGTACGCCGGTCCGTGCGCCGGCGCCCGGACTCCCGCCCCTCCCCCAGCCCGGCCCCCGGCCCGGCCCCCGGAACGCGCACGCCCCGCCGACCGGGTGGTCCCGGTCGGCGGGGCGTGCTCTTCCGCTTGGCTGCGGGGCGCGGCTCAGCGCTTGGACTTGGCCGCCTTCGGCGTCACCAGCTTGGTGGAGGTCCACTCCTTGCCGACGGGTCCGCCCTTGGCGAGGGAGAGGCCGGCCGTCTCGGCGGCCTCGCTGATGTCGCTGGCCACGACGTAGCCGTCACGGCCCGTCTTGGGGGTCAGCAGCAGGATCAGTGCGCCGTCCTCGACCAGCTCGGTCGCGTCGACCAGGGCGTCCGTCAGATCGCCGTCCTCGTCGCGGAACCACAACAGCACCGCGTCGGCGCCCTCGTCGTAGTCCTCGTCGACGAGCTCGCTGACGAGGCTCTCGACGACGTCACGGAATTCCTGATCGACGTCCTCGTCGTAGCCGATCTCCTGGACCACCTGTTCGGACTGGAAACCCAGCCGGGCGGCCAGGCTCTCCGCGTGGTCCGCGGTCGCGCTCACGGGGTGCCTCCTGCTCATGTTCGGTGAATGTCTTTCGGCGGCGCGCGTACGCGCAGCATTGGGCGTAGTCCACACGGGCGCGGCGGATCGCGCAAGTACCCGGCCGCCGAGACCGTCGAAACGGTGACGATTGCGGCCGTCTCGCCGCAACTTTGCCGCAACTTTCAGGCTTCCCCGATGGACCACCGGTGATTCATCCCACACCATTCCAGCTCATTCGGCAGCGCATGAGGACTTTCCTGCCTGTTTGAGGGACGAACGTCCTTACGAACCCGCTGATCGACTTGGGCGTAAGGTTGCGATTTGGCCCGACACCGGCCGCGGCCGGCCGGCCGCTCCTTCGCCGCTCCAGGTGTTACCCAGTGGTAGAGGTGAAGATTTCGGCCGGGCGTAAGACCATGGGAGGCGGCGACCCAAGGCACGACTCCCCCGACAGCGAAGGAACAGCGTGGCTTCCGCATCCGATCGCAACCCGATCATCATTGGCGGCCTTCCGAGCCAGGTCCCGGACTTCGATCCGGAGGAGACGAAGGAGTGGCTCGACTCCCTGGACGCCGCCGTCGACGAGCGGGGCCGCGAACGCGCCCGCTACCTGATGCTGCGGCTGATCGAGCGGGCCCGCGAGAAGCGCGTGGCCGTGCCGGAGATGCGCAGCACGGACTACGTCAACACCATCGCCACCAAGGACGAGCCGTTCTTCCCCGGCAACGAGGAGATCGAGCGCAAGGTCCTCAACGCCACCCGCTGGAACGCCGCGGTCATGGTCTCCCGCGCCCAGCGCCCGGGGATCGGCGTCGGCGGCCACATCGCCACGTTCGCCTCCTCCGCCTCCCTCTACGACGTGGGCTTCAACCACTTCTTCCGGGGCAAGGACGAGGGCGACGGCGGCGACCAGATCTTCTTCCAGGGCCACGCCTCCCCGGGCATCTACGCCCGCGCCTACCTCCTGGACCGGCTCTCCGAGCAGCAGCTCGACGCGTTCCGGCAGGAGAAGTCGAAGGCCCCGTACGGCCTCTCCAGCTACCCGCACCCGCGGCTGATGCCGGACTTCTGGGAGTTCCCGACCGTCTCGATGGGCCTCGGCCCGCTGGGTGCGATCTACCAGGCCCGGATGAATCGGTACATGGAGGCGCGCGGGATCGCGGACACCTCCAAGTCCCACGTTTGGGCGTACCTCGGCGACGGCGAGATGGACGAGCCGGAGTCGCTGGGCCAGCTGTCGCTGGCGGCGCGCGAGGGCCTGGACAACCTGACCTTCGTCGTGAACTGCAACCTCCAGCGCCTCGACGGGCCGGTGCGCGGCAACGGCAAGATCATCCAGGAGCTGGAGTCGCAGTTCCGCGGGGCCGGCTGGAACGTCATCAAGCTGATCTGGGACCGCTCCTGGGACCCGCTGCTGGCGCAGGACCGCGACGGCATCCTGGTCAACAAGATGAACTCGACCCCGGACGGGCAGTTCCAGACGTACGCCACCGAGTCGGGCGCGTACATCCGCGAGCACTTCTTCGGCGGTGACCAGCGGCTGCGCGCCATGGTCGAGAACATGACCGACCAGCAGATCCAGCACCTGGGCCGCGGCGGCCACGACCACAAGAAGGTCTATGCCGCGTACGCGGCGGCCAAGGCCCACAAGGGCCAGCCGACGGTGATCCTGGCGCAGACGGTCAAGGGCTGGACGCTCGGCCCGAACTTCGAGGGCCGCAACGCCACGCACCAGATGAAGAAGCTGACGGTCGACGACCTCAAGCGCTTCCGCGACCGCCTGCACATCCCGGTCACGGACGCCCAGCTGGAGAGCGGCGCGCCGCCGTACTACCACCCGGGCCGCAACTCGCCCGAGATCCAGTACATGCACGACCAGCGCAGCGCGCTGGGCGGTTACGTGCCGACCCGCGTGGTGCGCGCCAAGCCGCTCCAGCTCCCGGACGACAAGGCGTACGCGGCCGCCAAGAAGGGTTCGGGCCAGCAGTCGATCGCCACGACCATGGCGTTCGTCCGCATCCTGAAGGACCTGATGCGGGACAAGGAGATCGGCAAGCGCTTCGTGCTGATCGCGCCCGACGAGTACCGCACCTTCGGCATGGACGCCTTCTTCCCGAGCGCCAAGATCTACAACCCGCTGGGGCAGCAGTACGAGGCGGTCGACCGCGACCTGCTCCTCGCGTACAAGGAGTCGCCCACCGGCCAGATGCTGCACGACGGCATCTCGGAGGCGGGCTGCACGGCCTCGCTGATCGCCGCGGGTTCGGCGTACGCGACGCACGGCGAGCCGCTGATCCCGGTCTACGTCTTCTACTCGATGTTCGGTTTCCAGCGCACCGGTGACCAGTTCTGGCAGATGGCCGACCAGCTGGCGCGCGGTTTCGTCCTGGGCGCGACGGCCGGCCGGACCACCCTGACGGGTGAGGGGCTCCAGCACGCCGACGGTCACTCGCTGCTGCTGGCGTCGACGAACCCGGGCTGCGTCGCGTACGACCCGGCCTACGGCTACGAGATCGCGCACATCGTCAGGGACGGTCTGCGGCGGATGTACGGGCCGGACGCCGAGGACGTCTTCTACTACCTGACGGTCTACAACGAGCCGATCCAGCACCCGGCCGAGCCGGCGGGCGTGGACGTGGAGGGGATCCTGGCCGGCATCCACCGGGTGTCGCAGGGCACCTCGGGCGCCATCCCGGCCCAGCTGATGGCCTCGGGCGTGGCGGTGCCGTGGGCGCTGGAGGCCCAGCGGATCCTGGCGGCCGAGTGGAACGTACGGGCGGACGTCTGGTCGGCGACCTCCTGGAACGAGCTGCGCCGCGATGCCGTCGAGGTGGAGGAGCACAACCTGCTCCACCCGGAGGAGGAGCAGCGCGTCCCGTACGTGACGCGGAAGCTGTCGGGCGCGGAGGGGCCGTTCGTGGCGGTCTCGGACTGGATGCGCGCGGTGCCGGACCAGATCGCGCGCTGGGTGCCCGGTGCGTACACCTCGCTGGGCGCGGACGGCTTCGGCTTCGCGGACACGCGCGGCGCGGCGCGGCGCTTCTTCCACATCGACGCGCAGTCGGTGGTCCTGGCGACGCTGACCGAGCTGGCCCGTGAGGGCAAGGTCGACCGTTCGGTGCTGAAGCAGGCCGTGGACCGGTACCAGCTGCTGGACGTGTCGGCGGCGGACCCGGGTGCCGCGGGCGGCGACGCCTGACGTCTGCGGCGGGCCCGCCGCGTGCGGGCCCGCCTCGGCCGGGCCCGCGTCCGGTCGCCGGGCCACCCGCCCGGCCGTGGCGCGCACCCCCGGGCGGGTGGCCCGGGTACCGCCCGGCCCGTGCCCTTTACCCGTTCCTTACGATGCTCCGCATGAAGGAAACCTCCCGCCAGCTGCTGTGGGAGCGGCGGAGCCAGACCCCGCTGCTCGTCCTCGCCGTGGCCTTCGCCGTCGCGTACGCCGTGCCGATCGTCGCCCCGGACGCGGACCCGGCCGTGCACCGGGCGTGCACCTACGCGGAGTGGGTGGTGTGGGGGGCCTTCGCCGCCGACTACCTCGTGCGGCTGGGCCTCACGCGGGACCGGCGGCACTTCGTGCGCACCCACTGGCTGGACCTGGCCGCCGTGGTGCTGCCGCTGGTGCAGCCGCTGCGGCTGCTGCGGCTGGTGGCGACGCTGATGCTGGTGGGGCGGCGGGCGCGGATGGCTCCGCAGATCCGGCTGACCACGTACGTGGCCGGGGCCGTGGTGGGGCTGATGATGTTCGGCTCGCTCGCGGTGCTGAGCGTGGAGCGGGACGCGCCCGACGGGAACATCAAGAACCTGGGCGACGCGGTGTGGTGGTCCTTCACTACGATGACGACGGTCGGGTACGGGGACCACTCGCCCACCACCGGTCTGGGCCGGGTGCTGGCGGTCGGGCTGATGCTGTCGGGGATCGCGCTGCTCGGTGTGGTGACCGCCAACATCGCCGCCTGGTTCATCGCCCGCTTCGAGCGGGACGACCAGGTGGAGCGGCTCCAGCTGGCGGCGATCCGCGAGCTCCAGGAGGAGGTACGGGGGCTGCGGGCCGAGGTGGCGCGGCTGGGCGGCGGCGCCCCGGGCCCGGTGCCCGCCCGGTCCGCCGCCTCTCCCTCCCCCGCCCCTGCCCCCATCCCCGCCCCCGTCCCCGTCCCCGAGGGGCATGCGGGGGCTACCGCTCCCAGATCTTGAACGCCCTGATCTGGAAGGCGGACTGCGGCAGCCAGGTCCCGTCGCCCGGGTAGGTCTGGAACTCGCCGGTCTCCGCGCACTCGGCCGACTGGTACGTGGTCACCGGGCGCCCGGTCCGGTTGATCAGCGACTGGTAGGCGGGTCCCGCGGGCAGGGCGGTGCAGCTGTTGATGTCGAGGGTGCTCAGGTCGTACACCTGCTTGGTGCCCTTGAACTCCGGTTTCGCCCACAGGCACAGCTGCCCTGTGGCGCAGGGCGGGCCGGCGGCGTGGGCACCGGTGGCGGTGCCCGGGACGAGCATGGCGGCGGCCAGCAGGGCGGCGGCGAGGACGGTGCTGCGTGTGGTGCTCCACGTACGCATGACGGGGTCAACTCCTCTTTGACGGACGGGCTCCGGACCGTTTCCGGCGCTCCGTCGACACCACGCTGACCTGCGGCGACGGTCGGGCGGAAGGGGCTGCGGGCGGGTCCACCCGGATAGGCGACAGCCCCGCCGGAACCGTCCGGCGGGGCTGTGGCGGGCGCGGGGTTGACGTACCCGTAACGCTTCGGTGCGCTGCTCAGATGTGGGCCGCGGCGCCCGCTCCGGCGTCGGCGTTCTGCCCGCGCTTGGTGAAGCAGGCGACGATCGCCGCGAGGACGGCGACGACGCCGGCGCAGGTGAAGGCCGTGCTCATGCCGGAGACGAAGGTGTCGTGCGCGACGGCGGCGATGGCCTGGGCGACCGGCTCGGGCGCCCCGGGCGGGACGGGGGCGATGCCGACCTGGACGCCCTTCTCCGCGAGTTCGAGCTGCTCGGGGCTGATCGGCGGGAGGCCGGCGCCCTGCCAGTTGTCCCCGAACGTGTCACTGACCTCGGCCGCCATGACCGCGCCGAGGACGGCGGTGCCGAGGCTTCCGCCGACCTGCATGGCGGCCTGCTGGAGGCCGCCCGCCACGCCGGACAGCTCCAGCGGGGCGTTGCCGACGATGACCTCGGTGGCACCGACCATCACGGGGGCGAGGCCGAGGCCGAGGAGGGCGAACCAGAGCGACATGGTGAGCGTGCCGGTGTCCGGGGTGAGCCGGGCCATTCCGAAGCAGGCGACGGCGGTGGCGACCATGCCGGCGACGAGCGGGATCCGCGGGCCGACCTTGGTGATGGCGGCGCCGGCCAGCGGCGATCCGATGATCATCATGCCGGTGAGCGGCAGCAGGTGCAGGCCGCTGTCGACCGGGCTCATCCCGTGGACGTTCTGCAAGTAGAAGGTGACGAAGAACAGGCCGCCCATGAAGGCGAAGGCCATCAGCACCATCAGCACGGTGCCGGCGGACAGCGGCAGCGAGCGGAACATGCCGAGCGGGATGAGCGGTTCGGAGACCTGGCCCTCCCAGAGGGCGAAGAGCACGAAGCACAGGACGGACGCGCCGAGGAAGAGCAGGGTGGCGCGGTCGCCCCAGCCCCATTCGGCGGCCTTGATGAGCGCCCAGATCAGCGAGAACATCGCGGCCGACAGCAGCAGGATGCCCAGCGGGTCGAAGGAGCGCGGGGCGTTCTCGGCCCGGTGGTCGAGCAGGATGAACAGGCCGAGGAGCAGCGCGATGACGCCGACCGGCACGTTGATGAAGAAGACGGACTGCCAGCTGACGTGCTCGACGAGCAGGCCGCCGACGATGGGCCCGGCAGCGGTCGAGGCGCCGATGACCATGCCCCAGATGCCGATGGCCATGTTGAGCTTTTCGGCGGGGAAGGTGGCGCGCAGCAGGCCGAGGGCGGCGGGCATCAGCAGGGCGCCGAAGAGGCCCTGGGCGACGCGGAAGCCGATGACGAGCCCGACGCCGCCGGCCAGGCCGATGGCGGCCGAGGAGAGCGCGAAGCCGGCGATGCCGATGAGGAAGGTCTGGCGGTGGCCGAAGCGGTCGCCGAGCTTGCCGGCGGTGATCAGGGAGACGGCGAGGGCCAGGAGGTAGCCGTTGGTGATCCACTGCACCTCGGCGAGGCTGGCGCCGAGGTCCTTCTGGATCGCGGGGTTGGCGACGGCGACGATCGTGCCGTCGAGGGTGACCATCATGACCCCGACCGCCACGGCGAACAGGGTCAGCCACGGGTGGCCGCGCAGCCCGGCGCGCGCCGGTGCCGGGCCCGATTCCTTGGCGAGCGTGATCTGACTAGTCATGCGAACAGGCTAGTGACAGCGTCTGACACTTCACAAACGGCTTAACACGACAGCAGCTGTCAGCTCCGTCACAGGTACCCTGACCGCTTACTCAGCGTCAGATCGAGCACGCGCGTGTCCGGGCACCGGGCACGCGCGATCGAGGATCAGAGAGGACCCCCGCGGCGATGACCGACGAGCGGCCCGCGCCGGCGGCCGGACTCCGCGAGCGCAAGAAGCAGCGGACCCGGGACGCGCTGCTGCGCGCTTCCCTGCTCCTGTTCATCTCCCAGGGCTACGAGCGGACCACGGTCGACGAGATCACCGACACCGTCGAGGTCTCCCAGCGCACCTTCTTCCGCTACTTCGCCAACAAGGAGGAGGTCGCCTTCGCCGTCCAGGACCTCGTCGAGTCCCATTTCCTCGCCGCGCTGCGGGACCGGCCGGCCTCCGAGGCACCGCTGGAGGCCATGCGCAACGCCGTCCTCGCCGCCTGGGACACCGTCGAGGAGGCCATCTCCGACGTGGTGCCCATCGACCTCTACATGCGGGGCTACCAGCTGATCGAGTCCACTCCGGCCCTGCTCGCCGTCCACCTGCGGCGCTCCACCGAGCTGGAGGAGGAGATCGCCCGGCTGATCGCCGCCCGCGAGGGGATCGACCTGGAGGCCGACCCGCGCCCCCGGGTGGCGGTGGCCGCGTTCTGCGGGGTGATGCGCGTCACGGGGCGGCTCTGGGGCCAGGGCGAGGACGCCAGCGTCGCCGCGATCCGGGCGATGACCGTGGCCTACCTCGACCAGATCGGACCGGCCCTGGCGGCGGACTGGCGCCGGGCCGCCGCGGCGGGCTAGCCCCGTGGCGCCGGGCGCCCCCGCCGCCCCTGCGGTGCTCCCGCCGCGCCTTCCGGGCACCCCTCCCGGCTCTCCCGGGGCACCCCGCGCCGCGCCCCCCGCGGACCTCCCGGCACCGCAACAGAGCGTGATCGGCGGGGAGATGTGTCCCACGCCCGGCCGTGAGCCCGGTCACCCGGAGCGCCACCTGCTCCAGCGGTCTCCTAGGCTGGCTCCAGTGAACCTGCCCGGCCGCCCCGCCCCCATCCCCCCGGACGCCCCCGCGCGCCCCGCCGTCCTGCGCACGCTGCTCGCGCTCGCGGTCGTGTTCCTGATGCTGGCGACGACCGGCTGGACCTCCGTGCACCGCCCCGACTCCGGGATCCAGGCGCGCGCCGCCGAGCTCGTCGCGTGGGCCTCGGCCCGGATCGACGGCCGCGCCGTACCGCCCGCCGACGCTCCCGTACGGACGGTCTCCCGCTTCTTCGCCGACCTCGACGGCGCCCAGCGCACCCGCCTCGCCGACGGCTACCCGCTCGTGGTCGGCAACCTCGACGGGGTGCCCGCCGAGACCCGCTACCGGGCCAACCGCCGCTCCCTGGGGCTGGCCGTGCGGCTGGAGGAGGCCCGGGGCCGGGACGTCTCGCTGGCCCCGGCCGACCGCGCCACCGCCGTCCGGCGCGCCCACCGCTTCGAGTCCCTGGCCGAGCCCGGCCGGCAGATCCTGGTCTTCGACCCCACCGGCGGCGGCCTCGTGGCCGAGGTCTTCGGCGACCTCTCGGCAGCCCGCCGGGTCTCGGTGGTCGTCCCCGGCGTCGACACCGACGTGATCACCTTCGAGCGCTCGCAGCGCCGCCTCACCGCCCCGGCCGGCATGGCGCGGTCCCTGTACGAGGCCGAGCGCGCGACCGCGCCGGCCGCCCGCACCGCCGTCATCGCCTGGGCCGGCTACACCGCCCCCACCGGGGTCGGCGTGGACGCCGCCACCGGCCGGCTCGCCGTCCAGGGCGCCGCACGGCTGGAGTCCCTGGCCGCGGCCCTGCCCGGGGACGCGAGCGTGGCCCTGTTCTGCCACAGCTACGGGTCGGTGGTGTGCGGGGTGGCCGCGCACCGGCTGCCGGTCCGGGTGACCGACCTGGTGGTGGCGGGCAGTCCCGGGATGCGCTCCGACAACGCCGCCGGGCTGCGCTCCCCGGCCCGGATCTGGGCGATGCGCGACGAGGGCGACTGGATCTCCGGCGTACCGCACCTGGAGTTCGGCGGGGTGGGCCACGGCGCGGACCCGGTGTCCCCGGAGTTCGGCGCGCGGCTGCTGTCCTCGCAGGGGGCACGGAGCCACACCGGCTATTTCGAGCCAGGGACGGCCTCCCTGGACAACTTCGCCAAGATCGGAACCGGCGCCTTCGGTTCCGTCGCGTGCGCGAACGGCAGCGACGACTGCCGGCTCGGAATTTCCGGCACCCACGGCGACTGACGGGGACCTCCCCGCCGGACACCCGTAGCAAGCCGAAAAAATCGGGCCGGATGACGAGGGGGACGCGCGGGGGCGCATCCCTTTACCATGTGCCGCATGGGTGACGTACTGGCCGGAAATCATGCCGTCTGGGAGTTCGACTCGGACTCGGTGCTCATCCGCTTCGCACGGGGGATGCGAACTCCACGCCTCTGGCACGCGCTGGGCGAGCGCCGGATCCCCCTGGAAGCGTTGTCCGGGGTCGACGTGAGCGCCGCGGCCGGGTCGATGGGCCGACGGGACACGGTGGTGCTCCGCGCCTCCGTGCGCGCGGGCGCCGATCCGCTGCTGGAGGCTGCCGCCGGGCAGCTGAAGGAGTCCTGCGACCCGTACCGGCTCGTGCTGGCCGGGGACCGGGCGCCGCAGGCCGCCGCCTTCGCCGAAGCGGTGCGCGAGCGGCTGGGGCCCGGCGCCGCCGGGCCCGCCGACCGGTTCCTCGTCGAGGTGCCGCGGCCGCCGCTCCAGCTGAAGGCGTACGACGCCCGGGTGGGCTTCGACGGCTCCGCGGTGACCTTCCACTGGTCCCGCACCGGCGCCAGCAGCGCCAAGTGGCGGGCGGGCGACCAGCGTTTCGCGCTGGCCGGCCTGTCCGGCGTCGAGTGGGCCTCCCCGGACCGGCCGGGCGGCGGGCACCTGCGGCTGAGGCTCCGGGACGCCGCCGGCGACCCCGCCGCGCCGGACCACGACCTCGCCGCCGCGGTCTTCGGCGTCGGGTACGGGGCGGTGCACGAGTCCCTGCCGTTCGCCGCCGCCGTCCTCGCCTCGCTGCGGGAGCGGTCCGCCCCGGTGGGCTCGGTCCCCCGCGCCCGGGCCTCCGACGACCGGCTGACCCACCTGAGCGAACTGCACAGCACCGGCCTGCTGACGGACGCCGAGTACGCGGCCCTGCGCGACCGCTTCGCCGCCGGGGCGTAGGCCGTCCGGCCCCGGGCAGGCCGTCGGCCGCCGGGGCCTACACCTCGCGGGAGTCCGAGGTGAAGGCCATGTCCGGGTAGCGCGTGCCCGCCACCCGCCCGGCGAGCGGCTCCAGCAGGGCCAGCTCCGCCTCGGTCAGGGTGATCCGGGTCGCGGCCGCGTTCTCCCGCAGACGGGCCGGCTTGCGGGTGCCCGGGATCGGGACCACCGTCAGGCCGTGCACCGCCGCCCGCTGGTGCACCCAGGCCAGCGCGACCTGCGCCGCCGAGACCCCGTGCGCCGCCGCGACCTCCCGTACCGGGGTCAGCAGCGCCGCGTTGGCCTTCGCGTTCTCGCCGGTGAACCGGGGCTGGTACTGCCGGAAGTCGTCGGCCGACAGCTCCGCCGCCGCGTCCGCGAAGGCCCCCGTCAGGAAACCGCGCCCGAGCGGGGAGTACGGGACGAAGGCCACGCCCAGCTCCGCCGCCGCGCCGACCGCGCTGCGCTCCACGTCCCGGCTGAACAGCGACCACTCCGACTGGACCGCGGCGATCGGGTGCACCGCGTGCGCCTCGCGCAGCTCGGGCCCGGTGACCTCGCTGAGCCCCAGGTGGCGCACCTTCCCCTCCCGCACCAGCTCGGCCATGGCGCCCACCGACTCGGCGAACGGCACCGCCGGGTCGCGCCGGTGCATGTAGTACAGGTCGATCACGTCGACGCGGAGCCTGCGCAGGCTGTCCTCGACGGCCTGGCGGACGTACGCGCGGTCGTTGCGGACGCCCCGGTACGCCGGGTCGTCGCCGCGCTCGATGGCGAACTTCGTCGCCAGGGTGATCTCGTCCCGGTGGGCCGCCACGAACGGCGCCAGGAACTCCTCGTTCGCGCCGCGCCCGTAGGCGTCCGCCGTGTCGAAGAGGGTGACCCCGGCGGCCAGTGCCGCGTCCAGGGTCGCGCGGGCGGCAGCCTCGTCGGTCGCCCCGTAGAACTCGCTCATGCCCATGCAGCCGAGGCCCTGGACGCCGACGACCGGTCCGCCCTCGCCCAGTTCGGCCCGCTCGATGGTGGTGCCCTGCTCCGTCATAACCGTGCCTTCCCCGCGGCCGCGCCGGCGCTGTCCGCCGGCGGGACCGCGGTGTTCATCGCGTACGTGTCGATCTTGAAGTCGAGGACGCCGAGCGCGTCCGTCAGCTCGGCCAGCCGCGCCCGCACCTCGCGGCGGGTCCGCTCCAGCAGCTCGCGGCGCTCGTCGACGGTGTGCTCGCCCGCGCGGACGAGTTCGGCGTAGCGGACCATGTCCGCCACGGACATCCCCGTGGCGCGCAGCTTGCCCACGAAGGCCAGCCAGCCCAGGTCCTTCTCGCTGAACCTCCGCTGCCCCGAATGGGAGCGGTCCACGTGCGGCATCAGGCCGATCCGCTCGTACCAGCGCAGCGTGTGCTGCGTCAGACCGGTCCGCGCCTCGACCTCGCTGATCGTGTACCGCGTCTCCGTCAGGTCCATGGCCATACGCTAGAACCCTGGAGTGCACTCCAAGCAAGTAGGCTCGGCCGCATGGAGAGCATGGAGAGCCTGCGGGCCATCGAGACCTGGCCGGTACCCGCCGCCGCGGCGGCCGTCGTACGCGCCGACGGGAGCCTGGCCGGATCCCACGGGGACACGTCCCGCCGCTTCCCGCTGGCCTCGGTGACCAAGCCGCTCGCCGCGTACGCCGTCCTCGTCGCGTACGAGGAGGGGGCCCTCGAACTGGACGAACCGGCCGGGCCCGAGGGCTCGACGGTCCGTCACCTCCTCGCCCACACCAGCGGCCTGGCCTTCGACGAGCACCGCGCGACGGCCCCGCCCGGGCAGCGCCGGCTGTACTCCAACGCCGGCTTCGACGTGCTCGGCGACCACCTCGCCAAGGCCACCGGGATCCCCTTCGCGGAGTACCTGCACCAGGCCGTCTTCGAGCCCCTGGGCATGACCTCCTCCAGCCTGGAGGGCTCCCCCGCCAAGGACGGCGTCTCCACCGTCGCCGACCTCGTGCGCTTCGCCGCCGAGCTCCAGGCACCCCGCCTGCTCGACGTCCGCACCGTCGCCGAGGCCACCTCCGTGGTCCACCCCGGCCTCAAGGGCGTCCTGCCCGGCTACGGGCACCAGTCCCCCAACGACTGGGGCCTCGGCATGGAGATCCGCGACGGCAAGTCCCCGCACTGGACGGGCCTGACGTCCTCCCCGCGCACCTTCGGCCACTTCGGCCAGTCCGGCACCTTCCTGTGGGTGGACCCCGACGTGCGCGCCGCCTGCGTGGCGCTGACCGACCGCGCCTTCGGCCCCTGGGCCGTGGAGGCCTGGACCCCCTTCACCGACACGGTCCTCGCGGAGCTGCGCGCCCCGGCCCGGCCGGCCTAGGCCGGAAGCTCCCAGATCAGCAGCTCCCCCGGGGAACCGGCGGTGATCTCCAGGCCCTTCTCGCCGGTGATCCGCGCCGAGTCCCCGGGACCCAGCTCCTGCCCGTCGATCCGCAGGTCCCCGCGCACCACGTGCAGGTACACCCGGTCCGCCGCCGGTACGGGGACCCGCTCGCCCGCGCCCGGCCGCCGGACGTGGAGCACCGCCCCCGCCGCCGGGACCTCGTACGGGGTGCCGTCCGCGAGGTCCCGTACGACCTCGTACGAGGGCTCCCCGCCCGCGGTCAGCGGCGCGAGCCACGTCTGCACGAACCGCAGCGGGACCCCCGCGTCGTTCCGCTCGACGTGCCGCGCCCCGGAACCGGCGCCCAGCCGCTGGACGTCCCCGGGCCGGACCGTGCCCGCGTGTCCCCCGGTGCTGTCCCGGTGGGTCAGCTCGCCCTCCAGCACCCAGGTGACGATCTCGGTGTGGCTGTGCGGGTGCTCGTCGAAGCCCGCGCCGGGCGCGAGGCTCTCCTCGTTGCAGGCCAGCACCGGTCCGAAGCGGATGTTGTCCGGGTCGTAGAAGGACCCGAAGGAGAAGGCGTGACGGGTGGTGATCCCGGCGTCCGGATCCCCTCCCGCGTACCGGTCGGCGGCGCGGCGTACATCGATCATGGGGCCACGGTAGCCGCAGCCGCGAGGGCGGCACGCGGACCCGAGTCCGCGCCGGGGCGCCGATAAGGCAGTCTTGTCCCGTGCCCCAACCCGAACGTGAGCAGTCCCCCGAGGTGCGCCCCGCGCATCCGGTCCATCCGCACGCCGCGACGCTGCGCCGGCTGGAGAAGTCCTCCGGCCGGCTCGCCGCCAACGCCATCGCGCGGATGGACGAGAACCTGCCCTGGTACCGGGCGATGCCTCCGGAGAACCGGTCGTGGATCGGCCTGGTCGCGCAGGCCGGCATCGCCGCGTTCACCGAGTGGTTCCGGCACCCGGAGACCCCGCAGGCCATCTCCACCGACGTCTTCGGGACGGCTCCGCGCGAGCTGACGCGGGCGATCACCCTGCGCCAGACCGTCGAGATGGTCCGTACGACGATCGAGGTCATGGAGGCCGCGATCGACGAGGTGGCGGCCCCCGGCGACGAGTCGATCCTGCGCGAGGCGCTGCTGGTGTACGCCCGGGAGATCGCCTTCGCGACCGCTCAGGTGTACGCGCAGGCCGCCGAGGCGCGCGGCGCGTGGGACGCCCGGCTGGAGTCCCTGGTCGTGAACGCCGTGCTGTCGGGCGAGGCCGACGAGGGCGCGCTGTCGCGGGCGGCGGCGCTCGGCTGGAACTCCCCGGAGCACGTGTGCGTGGTGCTCGGCACCGCCCCGGAAGGGGACAGCGAGCTGACGGTGGAGGCGATCCGCCGCGCGGCCCGCCACCACAAGCTCCAGGTGCTGACCGGCGTGCTCGGCGACCGCCTGGTGGTGATCGCGGGCGGCAGCGACAACCCGATGCAGGTGGCGAAGTCGCTGATCGGCCCGTTCGCGGCCGGTCCGGTGGTGGCGGGGCCCGTGGTCCCGGACCTGCTGAACGCCACGAAGTCCGCGCAGGCCGCGGCCGCCGGCCTGAAGGCCTGCACGGCCTGGCAGGACGCGCCGCGCCCGGTGCTGGCGGACGATCTCCTGCCCGAGCGCGCGATCGCCTCGGATCCCTCGGCCAGGGAGCAGCTGGTGGAGGAGATCTACAGACCGCTGGAGGAGGCGGGCTCGGCGCTGCTGGAAACGCTGAGCGTCTACCTGGAGCAGGCCAGCAGTCTGGAGGGGGCGGCGCGGATGCTGTTCGTCCACCCCAACACGGTGCGCTACCGGCTCCGACGTGTGACCGACGTCACCGGCTGGTCGCCGTCAGACGTCCGTTCGGCATTCACGCTGCGGATCGCCCTGATCTTGGGGCGTCTGGCCGACGGAGATCAGCAGTCCTAGACTTTTGTCGGACATCAACAATTACCCCGACCGTTCTTCGTCCCTGTCCCCACGGGCGGCGGAGACCATCCACAAGAGAGAGTGTGAGGGTGCTCGTACTCGTCGCTCCAGGCCAAGGCGCTCAGACGCCCGGCTTCCTGACTCCCTGGCTCGAACTCCCCGGCGCCGCCGAACGCGTCGCGGGGTGGTCCGACGCCATCGGGCTCGACCTCGCCCACTACGGCACGAACGCCGACGCGGACGAGATCCGCGACACGGCGGTGGCCCAGCCGCTGCTCGTCGCGGCCGGCCTGCTGTCCGCTTCCGCGCTCGGTCCGGTGTCGGCCTTCGGTGCCGTCGCCGGCCACAGCGTCGGTGAGATCACCGCCGCCGCCGTCGCCGGCGTGCTCGGCGAGGGTGACGCGCTCTCCTTCGTGCGCACCCGCGGCCTGGGCATGGCCGAGGCCGCCGCCGTCACCGAGACGGGCATGGCCGCGGTGCTGGGCGGTGACCGGGACGTGGTCGTCGCTCACCTGGAGAAGCTGGGCCTGACCCCGGCCAACATCAACGGCGCGGGCCAGATCGTGGCCGCCGGCACCAAGGAGCAGATCGAGGCCCTGGTCGCCGAGAAGCCCGAGGGCTCGATGAAGGTCGTGGCCCTCCAGGTCGCGGGTGCCTTCCACACGCACCACATGGCGCCCGCGGTCGCCACGCTGGAGAAGGCCGCCGAGGCCCTCGCTCCGGCCGACCCGGCCCTGAAGTACGTTTCCAACAAGGACGGCCTCGTCGTCACCTCGGGCGCCGACGTCGTCGCCCGGCTGGTGGGCCAGGTCGCCAACCCGGTCCGCTGGGACCTGTGCATGGAGACCTTCGCCGAACTGGGCGTCACCGGGATCATCGAACTGTCCCCGGGCGGCACCCTGACCGGTCTGGCCAAGCGCGCGCTCAAGGGTGTGCCGAGCGTGGCCCTGAAGACGCCGGACGATCTCGACAAGGCCGCGGCGCTCATCGCCGAGCAGACGACGGCCTGAGAGTAGGAGCCCACACAGCATGTCCAAGATCAAGCCGGCCAAGGGCTCCCCGTACGCCCGCATCCTCGGTGTCGGCGGCTACCGCCCGACCCGTGTGGTGCCCAACGACGTCATCCTGGAGACGATCGACTCCTCCGACGAGTGGATCCGTTCCCGCTCGGGCATCGCGTCCCGGCACTGGGCATCGCCCCAGGAGACGGTCGCCGCGATGTCGGTGGAGGCTTCCGGCAAGGCGCTCGCCGACGCCGGGATCTCCCCCGAGCAGATCGGTGCGGTGATCGTCTCGACGGTCTCGCACTTCAAGCAGACCCCGGCCGTCGCGACGGAGATCGCGCACCGGATCGGCGCGGGCAAGCCCGCCGCCTTCGACATCTCCGCGGGCTGTGCCGGCTTCGGCTACGGCCTGACGCTCGCCAAGGGCATGGTGGTGGAGGGTTCCGCCGAGTACGTGCTCGTCATCGGCGTCGAGCGGCTCTCGGACCTGACCGACCTGGAGGACCGCGCGACGGCCTTCCTGTTCGGCGACGGCGCGGGCGCCGTGGTCGTCGGCCCCTCGGACGAGCCGGCCATCGGCCCCACGGTGTGGGGTTCGGAGGGCGACAAGTCCGAGACCATCAAGCAGACCGTGCCGTGGGACGAGTACCTCGGCAAGGACGGCGGCGAGAAGTTCCCGGCCATCACGCAGGAGGGTCAGGCGGTCTTCCGCTGGGCCGTCTTCGAGATGGCCAAGGTGGCCCAGCAGGCGCTCGACGCCGCCGGGATCACCCCGGACGACCTGGACGTCTTCATTCCGCACCAGGCCAACATGCGGATCATCGATTCGATGGTGAAGACCCTCAAACTGCCGGAGCACGTCACGGTCGCCCGTGACGTGGAAACCACCGGCAACACGTCGGCCGCCTCGATTCCGCTCGCCATGGAGCGGCTCCTGGCGACCGGAGCGGCGAAGAGCGGCGACACCGCGCTCGTCATCGGCTTCGGGGCGGGGCTCGTCTACGCCGCGACGGTCGTTACCCTCCCCTAGGGCCGGGATCACTTCCCGCCCTGATCCACCAGTTAGCTACAGAAGGAGCGCCACATGGCCGCCACGCAGGAAGAAATCGTCGAGGGTCTCGCGGAGATCGTCAACGAGATCGCGGGCATCCCGGTCGAGGACGTCGAGATCGACAAGTCCTTCACCGACGACCTGGACGTCGACTCGCTGTCCATGGTCGAGGTCGTCGTCGCCGCCGAAGAGCGCTTCGACGTCAAGATCCCGGACGAGGACGTCAAGAACCTCAAGACGGTCGGCGACGCCGCCGACTACATCCTGAAGCACCAGGCCTGAGCCTGACGAGCGTTTGTCGCCACCCGGCGGTGGCGCCGTGACAATTCAGCACCCCCTTAGACGTGGAGAAAGAATTCCTGTGAGCCCGACCAATCGCACCGTGGTCGTCACCGGTATCGGCGCAACCACTCCGCTGGGTGGCGACAGCGCTTCGACCTGGGAAGGTCTGCTCGCCGGCCGGTCCGGCGTCTCGCCCCTGGAGGGCGAGCGCTTCGCCGAACTGCCGGTCCGCATCGCCGCCCAGGCCGCCGTGGACCCGGGTGAGGTACTCCCCCGCCCGCTGGCCCGCAAGCTCGACCGCTCGGCGCAGTTCGCCCTCATCGCGGCCCGCGAGGCCTGGGCCGACGCGGGTTACACCGCTCCGGCGGGCGAGGACGAGTCGGTCGTCCCCGAGCGCCTGGGCACCGTGATCGCCTCCGGCATCGGCGGTGTCACCACCCTGCTCGACCAGTACGACGTACTGAAGGAGAAGGGTGTGCGCCGGGTCTCCCCGCACACCGTTCCCATGCTCATGCCGAACGGCCCCTCCGCGAACGTCGGCCTGGAGGTCAACGCCCGCGCCGGTGTGCACACGCCGGTCAGCGCCTGCGCGTCGGGTGCCGAGGCCATCGGCTACGCCGTCGAGATGATCCGTACCGGCCGTGCCGACGTGGTCGTCGCCGGTGGTACCGAGGCGGCGATCCACCCGCTGCCGATCGCGGCGTTCGCCAACATGATGGCGATGTCCAAGAACAACGAGAGCCCGACCACGGCCTCCCGCCCGTACGACAAGGCCCGCGACGGCTTCGTCCTCGGCGAGGGCGCCGGTGTCGTGGTCCTGGAGTCGGCCGAGCACGCCGCCAAGCGCGGCGCCCGCGTCTACTGCGAGGTGCTGGGCCAGGGTCTGTCCGCGGACAGCCACCACATCGCGCAGCCGGAGCCGACCGGCCGCGGTGTCGCGGCCGCGCTGCAGAACCTGCTCGACAACACGCAGCTGGACCCGGCCGAGCTGGTCCACGTGAACGCGCACGCCACGTCCACCCCGCAGGGTGACACGGCGGAGGTGAAGGCCCTGCGCAAGGTCCTGGGCGACGACCTCGACCACATCGCGATCTCCGCGACGAAGTCGATGACCGGTCACCTGCTGGGCGGCGCGGGCGGTATCGAGACCGTCGCGACCGTGCTGGCGCTGTACCACCGGATCGCCCCGCCGACGATCAACGTCGACGAGCTGGACGAGGACATCGACGCGGACATCGTGCGCGGCGAGCCCCGCAAGCTGCCGGTCGACGGTCCGATCTCCGCGATCAACAACTCCTTCGGCTTCGGCGGCCACAACGTCTCCCTGGCGTTCCGCACCGTCTGATCCCGTACGACGCGAAGGCCCCGCCCGGCATCTGCCGGGCGGGGCCTTCCGCGTTCCCGCGGTGTTCTCAGACGACCTGGTGGAGCCAGCGGACCGGGGCGCCCTCGCCGGCGTAGCGGAAGGGCTCCAGCTCGTCGTCCCAGGGCTTGCCGAGCAGCTTGGCGATCTCCGCCTCCAGGTCGGTCTCGCCGCGCGCGGACCGGGCGAGCGCCGCGCGCAGCCGGTCCTCGGGGATCAGGATGTCGCCGTGCATGCCGGTGACGGCGTGGTAGATGCCGAGCTCCGGGGTGGAGCTGTAGCGCTCGCCCTCGGCGGTCGGGCAGGGTTCGGCGGTCACCTCGAAGCGCAGCAGGTGCCAGCCGCGCAGGGCGGAGGCGAGCTTCGAGGCGGTTCCCGCCTCGGCCTGCCAGGAGAACTCGGCTCTCCAGGTGCCGGGGGAGGCGGGCTGCCTGATCCAGTCGAGGTTCACCCGCACCCCGAGCACGCCCGCAACAGCCCATTCCACGTGCGGGCAGAGCGCGCGCGGTGCGGAATGCACGTACAGAACTCCACGTGTCGTCACCGGGACCTCCAGTGTGGGACGAGGTCGGGAATAAACTCCAGAAAACGGACAGTATGTGACGTGATGTAATGTAACGGAAATTATTTGACATTGCGCTGCGGCACCTGCGGCCGAAACGCCACGGGAAAAAGCTACCGTGCGCCAGGGGTCATGGTGTGACGTACGGTCGCTCCGAGCCCCGTAAACGCGGAGCATTCACTCAGCAGGACGCCCCCGGCAGGACGCGGGGCGACGAGGGAGGACCACCCCATGCGCACCACCGCCGCCCGCCGTCGCGCCCGCCGGACGACAGCCGGCGCGGGCGCGGCGGTGGCGGTCCTGGCCGCGGTGGTCACGGGCTGTGACTCCGCCCCGCCGCCGGCCGGCGGCGAGCGCGGCGCGCAGGCCGCACCGCGCTGGAACACCGCTCCCGCCTCGGTCGCCGCCGTCGGCGACTCCATCACCCGTGGTTTCGACGCCTGTTCGGTGCTGGCCGACTGCCCGGAGGTCTCCTGGGCCACCGGCAGCGACCCCGCCGTCCGCTCCCTGGCGGCCAGGCTGCTGGGCGACGCCGAGGTGCCCGCCCGCAGCTGGAACCACGCGGTCACCGGCTCGCGCATGGCGGACCTTCCGGGGCAGGTGGCCTCGGCCGCCCAGCACAAGCCCGGCCTGGTCACGGTCATGGTCGGCTCGAACGACGCCTGCCGGCCCACGGCTTCGTCGATGACCCCGGTCGCGGAGTTCCGCGCCGACTTCGAGCGGGCCATGAAGGACCTGCGGACCGCCTCACCCGAGTCCCAGGTGTACGTGTCCTCCGTGCCGGACCTGCTGCGCCTGTGGGAGCAGGGCAAGGACGACCCGCTCGTACGGCAGGTCTGGAAGCTGGGGATCTGTCAGTCCATGCTGGCCGAGCCCCTGTCGGCCGAGGCGGGGGCCACCGCCCGCCGGGAGAAGGTGCGGGCGCGGGTCGTCGAGTACAACGAGGTGCTGCGCGAGGTCTGCGCGAAGGACGAGCTGTGCCGCTACGACGGCGGAGCCGTCTTCCAGTACCCCTTCGGGGCCGACCAGCTGAGCCGCTGGGACTGGTTCCACCCCGGCCGGGACGGGCAGGCGCGGCTCGCGGAACTCGCGCACCGACAGGTGACGGCGGCGGCGCCGCCACGTTGACGCGCGGAGGGCCGGAGGCGGAGTCAGGAGCCGCCCCCGGCCCGGTTCACGGGTTGTTTCCGGCCAATTCCGCGTTACGGCGTGTCGCGCCGGCGTGCCGTCACAGGCCGAGGGCCGCCGTCAGCCGGGTGTCGGCGTGCGAGCGGCCCGCGCGGACCTCGTAGCCGCCGCCGACGCGCCGCCAGCCGCGCGCCTCCCCGTCCCAGATCTCGAAGGCCCGGGCGGGCAGCGCGATCTCCGCCTCGACGGTCTCGCCGGGGCCGGCCTCCACGCCCGCGAAGCCGGCCAGCCAGCTCACGGGCCGCCCCTCGCGGTCGTCGACGGGCGCCAGGTAGACCTGGACCACCTCGCGGCCCGGCCTGCTCCCGGTGTTGGTGAGGCGGACCCGGACGGTGTCGGCGGTCGCCTCCAGGGACTCGTACGCCCAGTCCGTGTAGCCGAGGCCGTGCCCGAACGGGTAGGCGGGCTCCACGCCCCGCGCCTCGTACGCCCGGTAGCCGATGAACAGGCCCTCGCGGTACTCCAGCCGGCCGTCTGCGGGGACGACCTCGGTGACGGGCGCGTCGGCCAGGGCGGCCGGCCAGGTGGTGGGCAGCCGCCCGCCGGGCTCCGCCTCCCCGAGGAGCACGTCGGCCAGCGCGGCCCCGCCCTCCTGTCCCGGGAACCAGGTCAGGAGCACGGCGGCGACGTCCTCGCGCCAGGGAAGCTCCACCGGGGAGCCCGCGTTGACGACGACCACGGTGTTCGGGTTGGCGGCCGCGACGGCGCGCACCAGGTCGTCCTGGCGTCCGGGGAGGGCGAGGTCCCGCCGGTCGAACCCCTCGGACTCCACGCGCTCGGTGGTGGCGACGACCACGACGGCCGTGTCCGCGGCGCGCGCGGCCTCCACCGCCTCGGCGATCAGCTCGTCGGGGTCCCGCCGCGGCCCGAGGTGGAGCAGGGAGAACATCACCGCCCGCAGCGGCAGCGCGCTGGTGTCGGGGACCTGGTAGGTCAGCGACACCTCGACCGGCTCGCCCTCCGTGAGGACGGTCCGGGCGCGTTCGCTGGGCGCGCCGAAGAAGGCCTCGAAGGGGTCGGCCTCGTCGCCCATCTCCTGGACGCCCTCCCAGAGGACGCGGCCGCCGACGGCGAGGGTGAAGGCGCCGAGGCCGCGGGTGCCGAAGGTGTGATCGCCGCTCTCGCGCGGCACGTACGTACCGGTGACGTCGATGGTGGCCATGGTCTCGTACGTGGCCCCCTCGGGCAGGTCGTCGCCGATCCACTGGACCTGCCCGCTCGGCAGGCCGCCCTCGCCGATGACGGCCCCGGAGGCGTCGCGGCAGACGGCGCGCAGCTCGAAGCCCTGCCCGGCGGGGACGGGTTCGTCGCTCGGGTCGGCGCCGACCGAGAAGGTCAGCGCGCCTTCGGGGAGGGCGGCGGTGAGCCCGTCGAGCGGGGAGACCACCCGCTCGGGGAAGACGGTCGCCGAGCCGCCGCCGAGGACGCGGGCGTCGCGGGCGGCGGCGCCGATCAGGGCGACGGTGCGGCCGGGCGCGGCGTCCAGCGGCAGGACGCCGGCTTCGTTGCGTACGAGGACGGACCCGCGGGCGGCCAGCTCGCGGGCCAGAGCCTGCCCGTCGAGCGGCGCGGGCGGCTCGGCGACGGCGGCGGGGGCGCCGTCCAGGAGGCCCGCGCGGGCGGCGAGCCGCAGGACGTTGCGCACGGCCGTGTCGACGGTGGCCTCGGGTACCTCCCCGGCGCGGACGGCGGCGGCGAGGGCGGGACCGTAGACGGTCTGCGGGCCGGGCATGGCCACGTCGAGGCCGCCGAGGACGTCCCCGGCGGTGGAGCGGGCGGCCATCCAGTCGGAGACGTTGCAGCCGTCGAAGCCCCACTCGGCGCGCAGGACCTCGTTCACCAGGTGGTGGTGCTCGGTCATGGTGGTGCCGTTGACCCGGTTGTAGGCGGTCATGATGCCCCAGGGGCGGGCGTTCTTGACGATGGCCTCGAAGGGCGCGAGGTAGACCTCGCGCAGCGGGCGCGGGGCGATGACGCTGTCGACCGTGAAGCGCTCGGTCTCGGCGTCGTTGCCGACGAAGTGCTTGACGGTGGTGCCGACCCCGCCGTCCTGGACTCCGCTGACGTAGCCGCTGCCGATGGCGCCGGTGAGGTACGGATCCTCGGAGTAGCACTCGAAGTGGCGGCCGCCCAGCGGGGAGCGGTGCAGGTTGACGGTGGGCGCGAGGAGGACGTGCACTCCCTTGCGGCGGGCCTCCTGGGCGAGCAGCCGGCCGGCGCGGCGGGCGAGGTCCGGGTCCCAGGAGGCGGCGAGGGCGGTCGGGGAGGGCAGGGCGACGGAGGGGTCGTCGGCGGTCCAGCGCACGCCCCGGACGCCGATGGGCCCGTCGGACATGACCAGGGAGCCGAGGCCGATCCCGGGGAGGGCGGGCAGGGTCCACATGTCCTGCCCGGACAGCAGGCGGGCCTTGGTGTCGAGGTCCAGCTTGCCCAGTGCCGCCTCCACGGCGTCCTCGCGGGCCCGGTCGTCCCGGCGGCCCACGTGTGCTGCCTCGCCGGCTGCGCGTACCTGATCGGCATCGGTCACGGCCGTGCCTCCTCGTCGTTTGCGTGCGGGTGCGGTGCGGATGGCCCCCATCGTGGACCCGATACCTGTAGAGCGGTAGGTCTTGTAATCTTTTCGTGATTTCATGATGCCGTACGGTCTGCTGGCAGGTGCGAGCGGAAGGGGTGCCCGGCGATGGCCAGAGCGAAGAGCGAGGAGCGGCGCGGCGAGATCGTCCGCGCGGCGGTCGAGGTGATCGCCGAGCGCGGTTACCGGGGCGCCTCCCTGGGGGCCGTCGCCGAACGCGTGGGGCTGACCCAGCAGGGGCTGCTGCACTACTTCCCCACCAAGGAGGCCCTGCTGGTCGCCGTCCTGGAGGAGCGCGACCGCTGGGACACCGGCGGCGGCTCGCGCGCCGCGACCGGCACCTGGCGCCTGGACCTGCTGGAATCACTGGTCGAGTACAACGCCATGCGCCCCGGCATCGTGCAGACCTTCTCGGCGCTGCTCGGCGAGAGCGTCACCGACGGCCACCCCGCCCGCGCGTTCTTCACCGACCGGTACGCGCAGGTGCGCGCGGAGATGGCCACCCTGCTGCGCGCCGAGTTCGGCGAGCGCCTCCCCTCCGGCCTCACGCCGGAGCAGGCGGCTCCGTTGCTGACCGCGGTGATGGACGGCCTCCAGTACCAGTGGCTGCTCGCGCCGGAATCGGTGGACATGCCCGCCGCGTTCCGCTCCTTCCTCACCCTGCTGAGGGGCCCCGGCGCATAGCCGGGCCGCCGGGCCGGGCATCCTTTCCCCGAACTTCGAGTGGGGGGACGCGAGATGGAGTCACAGGAACCCGAGAAGGCCGGAACACCCGAGAGGGCGGAGACGCCTGCGGAGACGCCCGAGAAGGGCGACAAGGGCGAGAAGGGCGAGAAGAAGGTCGCGTGGTCGGAGCTGTTCTTCGACCTCGTGCTCGTCTTCGCCGTCACCCAGGTCTCCGCCCTGCTGCACCACGACCACGGCTGGGCCGGCACCGGCCGCGCCCTGATCGTCTTCGTCCCCGTCTACTGGGTGTGGGTGGGCAACACCGTCCACGCCAACACCCACGACGCGGACCGCCCGCTGCACCGGATCGCCCTCTTCGCCGCCGGGCTGTGCGGCCTGCTGATGGCCCTGGCCCTGCCCGAGGCCTACGGAGACCGTGGGCTCCTCTTCGCCGGCGCCTACTTCTGCGCCCGCCTGGTGCTCGCCGCGCTCGCGCACGGCCGCAGCCGCCGCCTCCGGCCCACCCCGGTGACCCTGTCGGTGCTGATCAGCGGACCGCTGCTGCTGGCCGGCGCCTTCCTCGACGGCGGACACCGCGTCGGGCTGTGGGCCCTGGCCGCCGCCGTGGACCTGGCCGCGCCCCGCCTGACCCGCTCCAGCATGGTCCGCCTGAACCTCGACCCGGGCCATCTCGCCGAACGCTTCGGCCTGTTCGTGATGATCGCGCTGGGCGAGTCGATCGTCGCCGTCGGCGCCCCGGTTGCCGCCTCCCCCGACCTGGACGCCGGCTCCCTCACGGCCGTCGCCGTGGCCTTCGTCCTGGCGTGCAGCCTGTGGTGGGTGTACTTCCACCTGGCCGCCGGAGCCGTCCGGCACGGGCTGGAAACCGCCGCCGTGCGGGCGGACGTGGCCCGGCAGGTCCTCTCGTACGGGCACCTCTCGCTGATCGCCTCGATCATCGCGGTGGCCGTCGGGATGGCCGAGGCCGTCGCCCACCCGGGGGCCCGGCTGCCGCTCGGCGTCGCCGCTCTGCTCTACGGCGGCTGCGCCCTCTTCCTCGCCACCTTCGGCTACACCCGGCGGCACCTCTTCCGCTCCTGGTCGGTGACCCGGCCGGCGGCCGCCGCGGTCGTGCTCGCCCTGCTGCCGGCGGCCGCGCTGCTGCCCTCCCTGGGGGCGCTCGTGCTGCTGACCGCCGTGGTCACCGCCCTGAACCTGGTGGAGCTGGGCATGGTGCGCCGCCGTGCGCTCGCCGCCGTCCGGCCCCGGGAGGCTTCGCCGGGGCCGGCATCCTGAGCCCCATGAAGATCGCCGCCGCCCTCGCCGACCGGGCCCGCGGGCAGGGCGCGGGGCTCGTGGTGTTCCCGGAGTTCACGCTCACCGGATACGAGCCGGAGCACCTGGCCGGCGACCCCGGCCTGTGGCTGGCCGACGCCGAGGACCCCGCCGGAGTCCCGGCCTGACGGTCCGCTCAGGCCGAGTCCGGGAGGAGCCGCTCGGCGCCCCACTCCCCCGGGGCGCGTCCGTCGCGGGGATCTCGCACACCGTCGCACTGATCGAGGGCGGGGACGTCGCCGCCGAGGAACCCGGCGCCGCTGCTGTCGCTGCTGCGGCGGCGGCAGGCGTCAGCCCTGGCCGTACGGGTTCGGCGTCTCGCCGTACGGGTTCGGGGTCTGGCCGTACGGGTTCGGGGCCTGGCTGTACGGGTTCGGGGCCTGCGCGTACGGGTTCGGCGTCTGGCCGTGGGGGCCGGGGGCCTGGCCGGTCGGGCCCTGCCCGTAGGACTGCCCGTACGGGCCCTGCGGCGCGCCGCCGGGGCCGTGGTGGCCGGTGGTGCCGGGCCGCTGCCCGGGGCCGTCCTCCTCGGCGTCGTCCCCGGAGCCGTCCTCGGCGGAGTCCGCGCCGACCATGTCACGCGCCAGCAGGGTCGCCCCCGCCACCGCGCCCGGCATCAGGAACACCGCGACGAACGGGATGAGGAACGCCAGCACCAGCGGCACGCCGAAGCCCAGCGCCTGCGCCCGCCGCCCGCGCAGCAGGACGAGCTGCTCGGCCAGGTCGACCCGGCGCCGCTGGAGGGCGACGGAGGTGAGCTCCTGCGTGAGGAAGAAGCCGGAGACGCAGAACCCGATCGCCGGGACCACGGTCTGCCCGAGCACCGGGATGAAGCCGA
Organism: Streptomyces sp. NPDC043896; assembly: GCF_056435605.1. Classification (NCBI taxonomy): domain Bacteria; kingdom Bacillati; phylum Actinomycetota; class Actinomycetes; order Kitasatosporales; family Streptomycetaceae; genus Streptomyces; species Streptomyces sp. NPDC043896. Next base: position 11,373 of record NZ_JBWKEE010000024.1, on the reverse strand, counting down.
GGGCGAACAGCAGGATCCCGTACAGCACCACCCGCACCAGCAGCCGCACGCTGTCCCGGGCGGAGATCCACAGGTCCTCCCAGAACGAGCGGCCCGACTCGGGCACCTCGCCGCCCTCGGTCCGGTCCACCTGCTCCGAGAGGGACTCGTAGAAGGGCTGCCCGACCAGCAGGGTCACGGCGGTGAAGGTGATCACCGAGAGGAAGAGGCCGAGGGAGACGGTCACCGCGGTCAGGAAGCCGCGGAAGAGGCCGAGCCAGGGCGAGGACCAGTCCGAGGCGAAGGGCGTGGCCCACTGGACGAAGTCGTCGGCGCCGTAGAGGAGGCCGGCGAGCGCGGCGGCGTACAGCACCAGCGCGACCAGGCCCGGCAGCAGGCCGAAGCCCAGCCAGCGGCCGTTCCGGAACACCCATCTCTGTCCGGCCAGCAAGTACCGGAAGCCCCCCGCAAGATCACGCATGGGGCCAGTTTATGGCCGTCCGGACACGGTGAAGGCCGCACCCCCGGGGGGGTGCGGCCTTCACCAGGCGTGCGACGCGTCCGAACGACGTCAGGCGACGTTCAGCTCGACCGTGATGTTGCCGCGGGTGGCCTTGGAGTACGGGCAGATCTGGTCGGCCTTCTCGACCAGGTCCTTGGCGGTGGCGGCGTCCACGGTCGGGATCGAGGCCGTGAGCTTGACGATGATGCCGAAGCCCTCGTCGTTCTTGCCGATGCCGACCTCGGCGGTCACCGTGGAGCCGGTGACGTCGACGTTCTCGTTGCGGGCGGCGACGCTGAGCGCGCCCTGGAAGCAGGCGCTGTAGCCGGCCGCGAAAAGCTGCTCCGGGTTGGTGCCGGCGCCGCTGCCGCCGAGCTCCTTCGGCGGGTTCACGACGACGTCGAGCCGGCCGTCGTTGGTGGCGACGCGGCCGTCACGGCCGTTCTCAGCGGTGGCGACGGCCGTGTACGCGACGTCGGTCTGCGTGATGGACATGAAGAACTTCCTCCAGATGAATCGCCGCGATGCGCGCCCACGATCGCGACGGTCGTGGAGTGAGCCTAACCCGTGAACGAAACGATCATCTTTCCGGTGTTCTCTCCGCGCAGCATTCCGAGGAAGGCGTCGGTGGCGTTCTCCACGCCCTCGACGACCGTCTCGTCGTAGCGGAGCTCGCCGGAGGCCAGCCAGCCGGCCACGTCCTTGACGAACTGCTGCTGCATTCCGTAGTGGTCGCCGACCAGGACGCCCTGGAGGCGCAGCCGCTTGCCGATGACCAGGGCGAGGTTGCGCGGGCCGGGGGCGGCCTCGGTGTCGTTGTAGCCGGCGATGGCCCCGCACAGGGCGGCGCGGCCGTGGACGTTCAGGGAGGAGAGGGCGGCCTCCAGGTGGTCGCCGCCGACGTTGTCGAAGTAGACGTCGATGCCGTCGGGGGCGGCCTCGGCCAGCTGCTTGGCGACGGGGCCGTTCTTGTAGTTGAAGGCGGCGTCGAAGCCGTACTGCTCCGTGAGGTGCGTCACCTTCGCGTCGGAACCGGCGGAGCCGATCACCCGGGAGGCGCCCTTGATCCGCGCGAACTGGCCGACGAGGCTGCCGACCGCGCCCGCCGCGCCGGAGACGAAGACGGAGTCGCCCTCCTTGAAGGAGGCGACCTCGAAGAGGCCGGCGTAGGCGGTCAGGCCCGGCATGCCGAGGACGCCGAGGTAGGCGGAGAGCGGGGCGAGGGAGGCGTCGACCTTGGTGGCGTGCTGGGCGTCCATCTCGGCGTACTCGCGCCAGCCCAGCATGTGCAGGACGTGGTCGCCGACCTGGAAGCCCTCGGCGGCGGAGGCGACGACCTCGCCGACCGCGCCGCCCTGCATCGGCTCGTCGAGGCGGAAGGGCGGGATGTAGGACTTGGTCTCGTTCATCCGGCCGCGCATGTACGGGTCCACGGACATGTGGAGGTTGCGGACCAGGATCCGGCCGGGGGCGGGCTCGGCGGAGACGGGCACCTCGCGCAGGGCGAAGTCCTCGGCCACGGGCCAGCCCTGCGGGCGGCGGACGAGGTGCCACTCGCGGCTGACGGCGGGGATCTGAGACATGAGGGACTCCAGGGGGAACGAAGATTTACTTCAGAACGTGAAACAACCATGCGCCTGGATATTTCATGTTGTCAAGTAACCGGGTACCCTGGATCCATGCCCAGTCGTCGCGCAGACCCAGTGACCGTCGAGGTCGTCGAGCTCATCGGCGATGTCGTGGCCCGCTACCACATGGAGTACGAGGAGGCGGCCGCCCGCCACCAGCTCACCGGCGCCCAGGCCAAGGTGCTGAACCTGCTGTCGATGGAGCCGCTGCCCATGCGGCGCATCGCGCAGAAGCTGCGCTGCGAGCCCTCGAACGTGACCGGCATCATCGACCGGCTGGAGACCCGCGGCCTGGTCGAACGACGCCCGGACCCGGCGGACCGCCGGGTGAAGCTGGCCGCCCCCACCGAGGAGGGCGTGGAGACCGCGGAGCGGCTGCGCGAGTCCCTGGACTTCGCGCGCGAGCCGCTGGCCGGGCTCTCCGCGGAGGAGCGCACGGCACTGCGGGACCTGCTCAGGCGCATGCTGGGCTGAACCGCCCGGGCGGGCGGGCCCCGCCTCCCCGGAGCCGGAGGACCGCTTCCGTCACGCCGGACGGGGCCCCGCGACGCCTGACCGCGCCCCGCCGGTCGCACGACCCCGCCGGACCGGGTTTGGCCCAGCCGGACCGGGCACGGCCCCTCAGACCCGCCGGGTCGGCGGAAGATCCTCAGCAGAAGATCCAGAAGACGCATTCCTCGGTCGGCTCGGGGGCGGGCTTGCCCGGCTTGGTCTTCGTCGGGGACGGCTGCGCCGTGCCGGTGGGGCCGGGCGCGGGCTGCGCCGGCTTCACGGGCTGTACGGAGGCCCCGCCGCCGGAACCTTTCTGCGAGGGCGTCGCTCCCGAGGCGGAGGCGCTCACGCTCGCCGAAGGCGTCGCGGAGGCGCTCGGGCTCCCGCTGGGCCGGGCCGTCTTCGCCGCCCCGCCGGAGGCCTTCGGCAGGACCGGGGGCACCGCGGGCCCCTCCACGCTGGGCAGCGCGTCCGGCTGCTTCGGCCCCTCGTCGGTCAGCACCACCTTGTCGGCGCGGTCGACGCCCTCGTCGTCCCCGACGATCCGGGCCACGGCGATCGAGCCACCCGTCGCCAGCACCAGCCCGAGCCCGAGCGCGAGCACGCCCCGGCCCCTCCTGCGGCGGGTGGCGGCCCGCTTGCGGGTACCCGCACGGCCCTCGTGGGGGCTCGACAGCACGACCAGGGAATCGGCGAACACCTCGGCCAGCGCGGGCTGCGGCTCGGGGCCCTGGGCGGGCGCGCTGGGCGCGGCGACCACCAGGTGCTCGGCCGGGGTTCCGCACCCGGCGCAGGCGAGCGCGCCGTTGAGGTGCCTCTGACAGGCGGGGCAGAAGTAGTTCATGGCGCCCGCAGGCTATGCGGTCCCCGGCAACATAAGCATTCCGGGAACGTAAGGATCCTGTGTGGAATCGTTACGCACATGACCGCCACCCCGGCTCCGGGGCGTCCGGGAGCCTTCGGGCCGGCCGCCTTCCAGCTCGTACTGCTGCGCAGGATGGCCGACTTCCAGCCCGACCTCGCCGAGCAGGCCAGGCTGCGCCTGGGCGCCACGCTCGCGGAGCAGCGGGAGGCCAACCGGCGCTGGCAGGCGATGGTCCGCTCGCCCCGCTCCCGGGGGGCCCTGGCGCGCTACCGGTCGGTGCTCGGCCCGCCGGAGTCCGCGGAACGGCGCGCCATCGGGGACCTGGAGTGCGAGGCGCTGCTGTGGCCGGTGACGCTCTGGCCGGAGCTGCGGTTCGAGGTGCTGGCCGCGCCGGACGGGGCGGTGTGGAACGAGTGGCTGGTCCGGGCCCCGGGCGCGCGGGGGCCCGTACTGGAGGCGGCGGAGGACCTGCTGCCCTGGTCGGCGACGGTGGACGAGGTGGCCCGGGCCTTCGCGCCGGCGCGGCCGATGGAGGGCACGGCGCCGACGCGGTGGCGGCTCGCCTTCACCGCGTCGGGCCGGCCGCTGGTGGCGGAGTTCACGTACGGGCTGCTCCAGCGGGTCCAGGAGGGGTAGCCGCGCCGCGCTGGTCAGCCGGGCAGGTCAGCGGGCGTCGGCCGGACACGCGGGTCAGCCGCAAGGGGCGCCCGTCGGACACGCAGGTCAGCCGGGGGGCGTCGGCCGGACACGCAGGTCAGCCGCGCAGGAACGCGCGGACGCCCGCCGAGGTGGCGTCGTCGCCGAGCAGGTCGTTGTGGTCCAGGCAGCCGACCGGCGTGTTGAGGGCACCGGCGAGCGGGACGCTGCTGTCGGGGTTGACCACCTCGTCGCACTCCGACCAGAAGGTCGCGTACTTCACCGCGCCCGGGGTCTCGTCCCCCGAGGCGAGGTTCTTGACCACGTACGAGCCCGGGGTCATGTCCCGGCACGCCTGGTCCCACAGGGCGCAGGCCCAGGCCGTGGAGGTGCCGTGGTTGGGGCCGGCGAGCGAGACCCAGTGGTCCACGGCCGCGTCGCCGCCGCCGAACTTGACGTACCAGCGGCTGACGAGCGATCCGAAGGAGTGCCCCACGAGGTCCACGCGGGCGGCGCCGGTCTGCCGGCGCACCTGGTCGACGTAGGCGGCGAGACGGCCGGAGAGCACCTCGTTGACGGACTGGTGGGTGTCGTAGCCGAAGGAGAAGAGCTCCGGATCCGCGTACCCGTCGGCCCTGAGGTCCTCGCGCAGGGAACCCCAGACCCCCGGGTCGGCGTTGTAACCGTGCACGAAGACCACCGGATTGCGGGAGGCGGGCGCGGCGGCGGCCGGTGGCGAGGAGGCCTGCGCCGGGAGCGGCACCAGGAGGGTGAGGCAGAGGGTCAGGAGCGCCAGGATTCTCTGGCGGGGCGTCAGCATCGGGTCCCCTTTACCTTGTTACGCCTGAGTAGCGCGGATGGTGCGCGCATGCTCCTGCCTGTCGGTACAGAAATCCACCCCCGTGCAGCACTCCTCACCCGTACGACACACCACGCCCGGAGCATTCCAACGGGCGATAGGTCCTATTTATCCGAGAAGATATGGAATGCGATCGGCGGCCGCCGGTCTCATCCTGCGTCAGCGCTCTCGGGAGGATCTGCCGTGACCGTCAGTCTTGAGCAGTTGCGCCGCTGCCACGTCGCCGTCGACCTGGGAGCCGCGAGGACCCGCGTCTACGTCAAGGGAGCCGGCCTCGTCGTCGACGAGCCCAGCGTCGCCGCCGTCAACACCCGCACCGGCGCCCTCATCGCCGTCGGCACCTTCGCCGAACGGATGACCGGCCGCACGCCCGACTACATCCGCGTCGTACGCCCCGTCTCCGGCGGCACCGTCGTGGACATCGAGATGGCCCAGCGAATGCTGCGTCACCTGCTCGGCGAGAAGCTCCGCCGCGCCCTGCGCCGCAAGCCCCGGCTGCGCGCCGCCTGCTGCACCCCCCACGACGCCGACCCGCTCGCCCAGCGCGCCGCCGTGGAGACGATGGTCGGACTCGGCGCCCGGCGCGTCGAACTCGTCGACACCCTGATCGCGGCGGCCGTCGGCTGCGGCCTGCCCGTGGAACAGCCGACCGCGACGATGATCATGGTGTGCGGGGCGGCGGCCACCCAGATCGCCGTGCTCTCCCTCGGCTCGATCGTCACCGCCGAACGCATCCCCGTCGGCGGCGAGGCCATCGACCACGCCGTCGTCCAGCACCTGCGGCACGCCCACGAACTGATGCTGCCCAGCCAGGCCGTACGCCCCCTCCAACTGGCCCTGCACGGCAACGGCATCACCCCCGAAGGCCCCGCCTCCACCCTGATCCACGGCCGCGACGTGGCCACCGGACTCGCCCGCTCCGTCCACGTGGACACCGCCGCCGTGCGCGACGCCATCCACACCCCGCTGACCGCCGTCCTCGACGGCATCGGCAAGGTCCTGCGGGACTGCCCGCCCGACCTGGTCGCCGACCTGACCGACCGGGGGATCATGATGGTGGGAGGCAGCGCCCTGCTGCCGGGCCTGGACAAGATGCTGCGGGACTCCACCGGAATGCCCGTCGCCATCGCCGAACGGCCCGACGTGTGCGCCGTGCTCGGGCTCGGCGCGATGCTGGAAGGGAAAATCGCCCCCATGGTCCTCAACCCGCTGGCCGAATGACCCTGGACGGACCCCCCGGGGCCGGCACGCCCTCCAGCCTCCCGGTACTCCTGGAGGCGGTCCTCAGCGTCGGCTCCGAGCTGGAACTGCACACCACCCTCCAGCACGTCGTGGACTCCGCCACCGAGCTGTGCGGGGCCCGGTACGGAGCGCTCGGGGTCGTCGACCCCGAGCGCGTCCGGCTGACCCAGCTCTTCACCTCCGGGATGACCGACGCCGAACGGGCCGCCATCCCCCGGCTGCCCGACGGCCGCACCGGCGTACTCGGCGCGCTGATCAGCGACCCCCGGCCGCTGCTCCTGGACGACCTGACGAAGGACCCCCGCTCCGCCGGCTTCCCGCCCGGCCACCCGCCCATGCGCAGCTTCCTCGGCGTGCCGATCCGCGTGCACACCGAGGTCTTCGGGAACCTCTACCTCACCGAGAAGCACGGCGGCGGCCCCTTCACGGACGAGGACCTCGCCCTGATGCGCGTCCTGGCCTCGCAGGCCGGGATAGCGATCGGCAACGCCCGGCTGTACGAGACCGCGCGCCGCCGGGAGCGCTGGATCGAGGGCGCCGCCGCCGTGACCACCACCCTGCTGGCGGGGCGGCCGGCGGCGGACGCACTGATGTGCGTCGCCGAACGCGCCCGGCTGCTCGCCGACGCGGCGGCGGGCGTGGTCCTCCAGCCCACGCCGGAAGGCGGCATGGAGATCGTCGCCGCCTCGACGCACGGCGACCCCGGCGACCTGGTCGGCACCGCCATCGCCCCCGGCTCGCCGGTCCTCGTGCAGCTGCTGGGCGGGGAACCGGTCTTCATAGAGGACTCCGCGACCGACCCGCGGATGACCACGCACGTCCGGGAACGCTTCGGGCCGAGCATGATGCTGCCTCTGCAGAGCGGCGGCCAGCTCATCGGCACCCTCGCCCTCCCGAGGGCACGCGGCGGGCCGCCGTACGACGCGGTGGACCGGCTGCTGGCCTCACAGTTCGCCTCCCAGGCCGCACTGGCCCTCGTCCTGGCGGACGCGCAGCACGACCGGGAGCAGCTGGCCGTGTACGAGGACCGCGACCGGATCGCCCGCGACCTGCACGACCTGGTGGTACAGCGGCTGTTCGCGACGGAGATGATGCTGGAGAGCACACGGCGCAGGTCCTCGAACGCGGCGGCGGACGAAGCAGGCGGCGGCGACGAGGTCGGCGAGGAGCTGGGCCGCGCCGTGGACGAGCTGGACTCCACCATCCAGGAGGTCCGCACGGCCATCTTCGCCCTCCAGCAGCCCCCGACCGACGCCCCCACGACCTTCCGCGGAAGGGTGCTCCGCGAAACCGGCGGAGCCGCCGTCCTCCTGGGCTTCCAGCCGTCGGTGCACTTCGCGGGAGCGGTGGACGCGCTGCTCCCGGACGCGGTCACATCGGCCCTGCTGTCGACCCTGCGCGGCGCCCTGGCGGCGGCCCACCGCCGCACCGAGGTCACGTCGATCGAGGTCGAGGTGGACGCCACCCCCTCCCGCGTCCGCCTGACGGTCTCGGACGACGGCCGCACGGAAACGGGCACCCGGGGCACGACGGTGGTGTGGGAGGCGGGCCTGTGACGGCTCGCGCGGCGGGGCGGTACGCGACTCAGGGCGGGGGTGCGGGGGCGGTGGCCCCTTGGCCCGTGTCGGGGAGGGGCTGGGGGTTTCCCGTCAGTCCCATCGTCGTTCCGTGTCGTGCCGGTCCCTCAAGGGCGCTCCTTCGTCGCGTCGCTTCGCGATCGCCTTCGGCGACCCTTGACCGACCGGCCCGCCCCGGAAAGCCGAAAGACTGCCGGGAAACCCCCAAAGGAACGGTCACGGGGCAGAGGAGGGAGGGACGGGCCTGTCATGGACGAGACGAGGGACCGGGGGCCGGCCCGCCGGGCATCCGGGCCCTCAGCAGCCGAGATCCGGGACCACAGGGCCTCTACCTGCACGAAAGGTCGATCAGAGCGACCTGCGGAGCACCCGGGCGCGGCAGATCGCTACGCGCTCCTCATTTATTGGCGTCCGGCGGCCGTCTAGGGCTGATACCTGCAGTAAAGGACGACCAGGGCAGCCGGGAAGCGGGCGGGCGCGACAGATCGCTACACGGTTCCGCGAGAAGGCGTCCGCAGCTCGTCCGTGCCGGTCTGACGGTCCAAGGCGAGCAGCATCACGTCGTACGAGGGTGCTCCAGGCCACGGGTGGGCATCACCCACTTTCCTGTAGCCCCATGCCCGGTAGGCGGCTACGGCCGCTTTGCTGTCCGGGTGGACGTTGAGCAGCACGCGCTCGGCGGCGGTGTTGGCGATCAGGGTGTCGTGCAGGCGGCGGGCGATTCCCTGTCTACGCCAGTGGGCGCGCACGGCGAGTTCCATCAGGCCGAAGGTTCTGCGGCCGTCCTCGCGGCGCATGTCCGCTGGCACTGGCCGGGTGAGCTGGTCCCACCAGCCTGTCCGGGAGCTGAGGGGGTAGCCGTAGGCCATGCCGACCGGTTCGCCGTCCTCGGTCGTGGCCAGTGCTCCGACGAACGTGCTCTTGCGGGTCTGGGAGTGGAAGCGGCGGAAGGCGGACGACACATCCGCCTCGGTCTCGGAGTAGGGCGGTTGGGCGAAGACTTCGGCGTAGACCAGTCGGAAGGCGTCCTCGGCCTCCGCCGCTGCGGGTCCGTCGAGGCGCTTGATGATGACGTGTGCTGACCGGCTCATCCTGGGCCCTCTCAGATGGTTTCACGGATCCGTGCGACGCAGTCGCGGGCGGTCCGGCTTTCGATCGCGGCTGCCGAGCGCCCGAAACCGCGTACTTTGCCCAGCAGGCGCGGGGAGGCGATTCCGCCCCAGGCCTCCATGACGCCGTCTACCTCGGCGCACGCCTCCTCAACCTCGCCGGCCGCGAGTAGAACATCGGCAAACCTGATGCGGTAGGAGGCACTGTTCCGGGCCAAGCCGCTTCCGATGCCGCCGACGGCAGCCCGGAGGAACGGAAGCGCCCTGTTCGGCTGGTTGGCTCGCATGTACATGTCGGCGGTGGCGTAGTCGACCTCGAACGGTCCGACGAACCGAGCCCAGGCGGGTACTTCCTCATCGCGGTCCGTGCGGCCCTGGAACTGGACGGCTCGGCTCAGAGCCCGGCGCGCGTGCGGCAGGTCACCGGAGTGGATGGCCACGTTGGCACCCCGAAGCGCGATCAGCAGATGAACCGTCGCCCCGGCCCGTACACGGGTCGCCAGTTGGTACGCGTTCTCGACGGCGCTCGCGGCTTCCCACGTTCGATTCGCCTTGATCGCCAGCAGGACGAGCGTCTCCAACACCGAGATCTGAAGGAGGGGGTTGTCGACAAGCTGAGCTGCTGTAAGGGCTTCCATGCACGCGGACCTGCCCTCGGAGATACGGCCGCCGTCGTAGCCGTACCAAGCCCGATGGCCGTGCAGTTCGGCAAGCATCGTCTGGAGTTCACGGCCTACGGCGGATGTGTACGACGCTTTGCGCAGGGCGCTGGTGATGTCCGCCTCGATGCGGTCGGCTTGTGCGCCCGCCGGCACGCTGCCCTTGGTGTGGTCCGTCTGGTAGAGCCCTTCAAGTCTCTCCCGCAGATGCCCGAGCTCGGCCGTACCCACGCGCACCCCTGGCTCGGCGGGAATGAGGGCCGCAGCCACGAGGGCGCCCGCGTCCGCGACGAAGGTCCTCCTCTTCACCTCCCCAGAGTCGCTGATCGGCTCCGCCATCGTCACGCGATGCCGAGGAACCGCGAAGCCCATCTCCGCAAGCGGGACACCGAACATCGCTTCCAGAACGGCCTGCTGTCCCGGATGAGGCAGCGGTGGAGGTGTCTCGTTCTCCCAACGCCGCAACTGGCGCACGCTCACCGAGGCGGCAATACCGAGCCGGGCCGCCTCGGCCGCGAATGCCTTGACGAACGACGCCTGCGTGTAGCCCGCCCCCTGGCGTAACGAGACCAGCGTCTCCACAGCTCGCTCACCATCCGTGCATCGTCCGTAACGGATCCAGGATAGGGGCGGTCGCTCGGCGGCGAGTGAAAACGTCCGCCTGAACGTCCGCCCTCCCAGCGCCCGTGTCACTTCGCCGAGCGATGGACTTGGTCCACGCCGTTCCGCTTGAGGACAGGAGGACCCATGTGTGCGCACTGCGACAAAGCGGCCCAAGACGATCCGTGGCCGCTGCCGGAGCCCGGAACCGGACCGAGTCAGGAGCTCCTCAACCGTGCTCGTGCCGGCTGGGAGCGCTTCTGTGACACTTTCGAAGGAGCGTCGGATGAGTGAGCGGTACGAGTACGTCCCCCATCGACTCCTACGCCGCCGTGTTCGCGACATCGCCTCCGGTGTCGAAGGTGAGCTGATGGCGGTGATCAACGAGAACGTCTCGGACTCTGTCACGTACGAGCGCTGGATGGAGCTGGCCTACATCCGGGGCGCTTCAGGTCGCGAATTCACCACCGCCGTCTCCAACGTCCAACCCGCCGACGAGCAGCCCAAGACGACCGCCAGTCGCCGAGATCGGGGGAGCGCGTAGCGATCTGCCGCGCCCGCCCGCTTCCCGGCTGTCCTGGTCGTCCTCTGTTGCAGGCAGCACCCCCGGACGGTCGCCGGACGCCAATAAATGAGGAGCGCGTAGCGATCTGCCGCGCCCAGGTGCTCCGCAGGTCGCTCTGATCAACCTTCCCTGCAGGTAGCCGGGCCCCTCGGCCCTGGCGGCGGGGATCTGGAGCCCGGATGCCCGGCGGGCCGGCCCCCGGCCCCTCGTCTCGTCCATGACAGGCCCGCCCCTCCCTCCTCTCCCCCGTGACCGTTCTTTTGGGGGTTTCCCGGCAGTCTTTCGGCTTTCCGGGGCGGGCCGGTCGGTCAAGGGGCGCCGAAGGCGATCGCGAAGCGACGCGAACGCAGTGAGCGCCCTTGAGGGACCGGCACGACACGGAAGGACGATGGGACTGACGGGAAACCCCCAGCACCTCCCCGACCCCGCCCAAGGGGCCACCGCCCCCCGGCCACCCACCCGCACCCAGGGGGCGGGTGGGCAACCGCCGACCGGCCCCGGGGGGTCGAGGGGGAGATGGCGGGCCCGGGCCGTCGGCAGTGGATGGCCTCGCGAGCGGGCTCCGCCTAGATGAATGAGTCCGATGTCTTCAGTGGTCGTAGGCGATCAGTGATCGTTTGACGGGGGCGCCGGTGGTCCAGTTGTGCCAGATGCCGGCGG
>NZ_JBWKEE010000023.1:127372-141192 GCF_056435605.1 Streptomyces sp. NPDC043896 | reverse complement strand
GGTGAGTTCCTAGACAGCTCCCACCACACCGGAGGTCTTCGTCATGTTCAAGACCTGCCGAGTGTCAACAACGCTCGTGATCAATACACCTAGGGCCTGTCGTCAGACTTCCGTCTGGGCGACGACGGCAGTTTGACGACAGGCCCTAGGCAACGGCAACGGGAAGGGCCAGCGGCGGGTAGTCGTTGTAGCCCTCCGCGCCGCGCACGTGCATCAGGAACTCGGGGCGGAGTCCGTTGAGCGGCGCGCCCGTGCGCAGCCGCTCCACCAGGTCGGGGTTGGCCAGGAAGCCCCGTCCCAGTGCCACGAGGTCGGCGCCCTCCGCCAGCAGCCGCTCGCCGCGCCGCAGGCCCGCGTCGGCGGCGACCTCCTCGTGGGAGAGCCTGGGGTTGGCGATCAGGGTGCCGGGCCAGGCCCCGCGGAGCTCCGCGAAGAGCGGCCGGTCCGGGTCGGCGTGGACCTGGTGCAGGTAGACGGGCTCCAGGTCCGCCAGCGCCGCGACCAGCGCGGGGTAGAGCCGCTCGGTGTCGTCCTCCCGCACGCCGTTGACGTCCGCCCCCGGGGAGATCCGTACGCCGACCCGCTCCGGGCCGACCGCCTCGGCGACGGCCCGGACCACCTCGACGGTGAACCGGATCCGCTTCTCGACGGAGCCGCCCCACGCGTCGGTGCGCAGGTTGGTGTTCCCGGCGAGGAACTGGTGGAGCAGGTGGCCGTTGGCGGAGTGCACCTCCACCCCGGCGAAGCCCGCCTCGACGGCGTTGCGGGCGGCCCGGGCGAAGTCGGCGATGGTGGCGTGGACGTCCTCCTCCGTCATCGCCCGGGGCGTGACGGCCTCCCGCGGCCCGCCCGGGGTCATGAGCGGCTCCGGGAAGCGCACGGCGGACGGTGCGAGCGGTACGTACCCGCTGGTGTCGGGGTGTCCGACCCGGCCGCCGTGCTGGAGCTGGAGGAACATCCGCCCGCCCGAGGCGCGCACGGCGTCGGTGACCCGGCGCCAGCCGGCGATCTGGGCCGGGGTGTGGATGCCGGGGATGTGCGGGTAGGTCTGCCCGACGGCGTTCGGAGTGGTGCCCTCGGCGATGATCAGCCCGGCCGAGGCGCGCTGCGCGTAGTGGAGGGCCATGAGCTCCCCGGGCACCCCGTCGGCCCCGGCGCGGTTGCGCGTGAGCGGGGCCATGACCAGCCGGTTGGGGAGTTCCAGGCCGCCGAGGCGGGCGGGTTCGAAGAGGCGGGATGCGGCGGGGGACTGCGGTGTCTGCGTCATGCCGGTACCGTAGAACCTGACATCAATGTCAGGTTCAAGGGCTGGATCCAGGACCGGATCCACGGAGCGGGGTGGGCATGCGGATCGGTGAACTGGCGGCGCGCACGGGGGTCGGTGAGCGTTCGCTGCGCTACTACGAGCAGCAGGGGCTGCTGGCGTCCGACCGTACGCCCGGCGGCCACCGGGACTTCCCCGAACGGGCCGTCGACCGGGTGATCCGCATCCAGGAGCTCTACGCGGCCGGACTCAACAGCACCCGGATCGGGCGGATCCTGCCCTGCATGCGCGACGAGGACGGTGGCCCGTCGGTACGGGCCACCCCCGCCCTGGTGGCCGAACTGGCCGCCGAGCGGGACCGGATCGACCGGATGATCGGCGACCTCGTCCGCTCCCGGGAGGTGCTGGACGAGGTCATCGCGGCGGCATCCGGCCGGACCCCGGCCGGGGCGGACGGCAGGGGATAGGCCCTGTCGTCAGGTTTCGCCCGGCCCGCGACGGCGCTACGTCGCCGACGGCCCCTGGCGGTACCGCTTCAGCTCGCGGTGCGCCAGCGAGCGCTGGTGGACCTCGTCCGGGCCGTCCGCCAGCCGCAGCGTGCGCGCCGCCGCCCACAGTTCGGCCAGCGGGAAGTCCTGGCTGACCCCGCCCGCGCCGTGCAGCTGCACCGCCTGGTCCAGGATCCCCACGACCGCGCGCGGGGTGGCGATCTTGATGGCCTGGATCTCGGTGTGCGCGCCCCGGTTGCCGACCGTGTCCATCAGCCAGGCCGTCTTCAGCACCAGCAGCCGCAACTGCTCGATGGTGACCCGGGCGTCCGCGATCCAGTTCTGCACGACCCCCTGCGCGGCCAGCTCCTTCCCGAAGGCGGTACGTCCCACCGCGCGCCGGCACATCAGCTCCACCGCCCGCTCCGCCATGCCGATCAGCCGCATGCAGTGGTGGATCCGCCCCGGACCCAGCCGGGCCTGGGCGATGGCGAAGCCCGAACCCTCCTCGCCGATCAGGTTCCCCGCCGGGACCCGGGCCCCGTCGAAGACCACCTCGGCGTGCCCGCCGTGGTCGTGGTCCGCGTACCCGTACACCGTCATCGCCCGGCGCACCTCCACGCCGGGGGTGTCGCGCGGGACCAGGACCATCGACTGCCGACGGCGCGGATCGGGGCCGTCCGGATCGGTCTCGCCCATCACGATGAAGACCTTGCAGTCCGGGTTCATCGCCCCCGAGATGTACCACTTGCGCCCGGTCACCACGTACGCGTCACCGTCCTGCTCGATCCGGGTCTCGATGTTCGTCGCGTCCGAGGAGGCCACTTCGGGCTCGGTCATCGCGAAGGCCGAGCGGATCTCCCCGGCGAGCAGCGGCTCCAGCCACTGCTTGCGCTGCGCCTCGTCGCCGAACTGCGCGAGCAGCTCCATGTTCCCGGTGTCCGGGGCCGCGCAGTTGGTGGCCATCGGCGCCAGGTGCGGGCTGCGGCCGGTGATCTCGGCCAACGGGGCGTACTGGAGGTTGGTCAGCCCCGCGCCGTGCACGGAATCCGGGAGGAAGAGGTTCCACAGCCCCTGGCGGCGCGCTTCGGCCTTCAGTTCACCGAAGACGGCCGGGGTGTCCCAGGGCGAGGCCAGCCGCGCGCGCTGCTCGGCGGCGACGGGCTCCGCCGGGTGGACGTACTCCTCCATGAACGCGAGCAGCCGCTCGCGGAGTTCCTCGGTCCGGGTGTCGAATGCGAAGTCCATGCTGTTCGGCTCCTCAGCCTTCCTGGAAGGTGGTCAGACCGTGCGCGATGAAGACCGGGACCAGCTCGCCGATCCGGTCGAAGCCCGCGCCGACCGTCTGGCCGAGCGTGTACCGGTAGTGGATGCCCTCCAGGATCACCGCGAGCTTGAACCAGGCGAAGGCCGTGTACCAGGCGATCGCCCCGGTGTCCCGCCCCGAACGGGCGGCGTACCGTTCGACCAGCTCGGCGGGGGACGGATGGCCGGGCGCCCCGCTCGTCGTGCCGACCGGGGACTCGGGCAGGCCCAGGTCGGAGCTGTACATCACCAGCAGCCCGAGGTCCGTCAGCGGATCGCCCAGCGTGGACATCTCCCAGTCCAGGACCGCCCGGATCGTGTCGTCCGGGCCGCCGATCAGGACGTTGTCCAGCCGGAAGTCGCCGTGCACCACGGCCGGGGCGGGGGAGCCGGGCAGTGCCCGGCCCAGCATCCCGTGCAGTTCGTCGATTCCGGCGAGCTCCCGGCCCCGGGAGGCCGCGAGCTGCTTGCCCCACCGGCGCAGCTGCCGGTCGAGGAAGCCCTCGGGCCGGCCGAAGTCGCCCAGGCCCACCGCCTCCGGGTCCACCGCGTGCAGGTCGACCAGGGTGTCCACCAGGCCCAGCACGGCCCGGCGGGTGCGCTCGGGGCCGAGCCCCGCGAGCTGCCCGGCGGTCCGGTACGGGACCCCGTCCACGTGCTCCATCACGTAGAACGGCGCCCCCAGCACCTCCTCGTCCTCGCACAGCAGCAGCGGCTCCGGCACCGGTACGGCCGTCCCGTGCAGGGCCGAGATCACCCGGTGCTCGCGCCGCATGTCGTGCGCGGTGGCCAGGACGTGCCCCAGCGGCGGCCGCCGCACCACCCAGCGGGAGGTGCCGTCGGTGACCGCGTACGTGAGGTTCGACCGGCCTCCCTCGATCAGCCGCCCGCTCAGCGGCCCCGCCACGAGCCCGGGCCGCGCCGTGCCGAGGTGGGTGCGCAGCCGTCGCAGATCGAGGCCTCGGGGATCGGCTGGGGGATCGGCTGGGGTCATGTGCGCGCCTCCGTACGAAGTCGAGGACGGGTTCCCGGTTCGGGGGCCATCATGCCGACCAGTCGGTATGCCGTCCATAGGGTGGCCGAAAGAACTCCCTCCGGCCGGTCCGTTCAGCTCACGCGTGGCACAGGATCGGCGTCCCGCCGTTCATCACCGTCATGTCCCGAAGCACCGCCATGATGTCGAGCGGGGCTCCCTCCGGCTCCCCGGCCAGCTCCGCGTACGCCCGGTGCAGGTTCGCCACCAGCCGCTCGCTCTCCCGCCAGGCCGCGAACTCCCCGAGGTCCGCCGCCCGCGCCACCTCCAGCGGGGTCCGGCCCTCCTCCCGGCCCTCCCGCGCCAGTCCGTCCACGTACCGCAGGTACCGCTCGGTGGCGTCGTACGCCGACGCGTCGGTGAGCGGCCCGTGGCCCGGTACGACGGTCTCCGCGTCCAGCGACCGCAGCAGCTCCAGCGCCCGCAGCGACCCGGCGAGGGAGCCCATCGCGAGGAACGGGGTGCCGCCGGCGAAGACCAGGTCGCCGGTGAACACCACCCGCTGCCGGGGCAGCCACACGACCGAGTCCCCGGTGGTGTGGGCCACGCCCGGGTGGATGACGCGGACCTCGGTGTCGCCGACGTGCAGCGTCAGCCGGTCGGCGTACGTGAGGTCGGGCGCGGTGATCTCTATCGCCCCGAAGTCGGTCGCGGGCCAGATCAGCTCCAGCTGGTGCCCTGCGGCGAGCTGCTCGGCGCGCGCGTTGTCGTGCCCGACGATCACGGCCCCGGGCGCGAAGGCGGCGTTGCCGTAGGTGTGGTCGCCGTGGTGGTGGGTGTTGACCACCGTCCGGGGCAGCGGCACCCCGGACGCCACGACCGCCTCGCGCAGGGCCAGCGCCCGGCGCTCGGTGGCGGCCGTGTCGACGAGCAGGGTCCGGCCGCCGTCGCTGATCCACCCGGCGTTGTTCAGGCACCAGCCCCCGTCGGGCTGGACGTAGGCGTGGACCCCGGCCGCAAGCTGGACGACGTACGGCTCTTCGACGGTCATGGACGCTCTCCCCGGGTCGATGTGACAGGTGGTCGGCATCCTGTCAGCCGGGGTACGGGCCGGGGAGGGCGGGGGCGGCGCGCTCGGATCCGGGCGCGCGCGGCGGAAGCCTCCGGCGGTCGCGCCCGCCGAGCGCCCAGCGGTCGCGCCCGGCGCCCGCCCTCAGCCCTCGCCGTCAGTGGTCGTCGTAGTGGCCCTCGTGCTCGGCGTGCCGGTGGCCGTCGTGCACGTAGTCCAGGTGGTCGCCGTGCCGGACCGCGTCGTGCCCGCAGCCCTCGCCGTGCGCGTGGTCGTGGTCCTCGTGCGGGGAGTGCGCCGGGCTCTCGCACTCGTCCCAGTGCCCCGCGTGCTGCCGGTGCAGGTGGCCGTCGTGCGCGTAGTCGAGGTGGTCACCGTGGTCGACCGCCGTGTGCCCGCAGTCGGGGCCGTGCTCGTGGGCGTGCGTGGGGTGTTCCTGGTGCAGGGTCGTCATGCTGCCGAGGCTAGTGCGGAACCTCCCGGATCGCCCGTTGCGTCCCCCCGGGTGTCGTCGTGCCGCGGCACAAGGCGGACCACAGGGAAACCGGGCCGTCGGACCAGCGGCTCAGACGATGACCGCCATCGCGAACACCGCCAGCCCCAGCGAGCACAGCACCGCCCCCAGGGCCACCCGCGGCGCGAGCCCCGGCGGCCGCGCACCGGCCAGCTCCCGCACCCGTACGTGCGCCAGCCACAGGAACGCCACCCAGATCAGCGCGATCACCGCCACCCCGGCCAGCTCCGCCCGCGAACCGGTCCCGTGCAGGGCCTGCCGCAGCGCCAGCACCGCGGTGACCGAACAGGCCAGCGTCGTACGCCGCCACGCCAGCCGCGTCCGCTCCGGCTGGAGCCCCGCGTCGCGGGCCGCCGTACCGGGCCGGCTCACCGCCCGGCCGTCCAGCCCAGCAGGACGAGCACCACCATCGCGGCGGCCACCAGACCCACCCCCAGGCTCAGCACCACCGGGAACCGCGACACCGGCAGGTCCTCGCCCCGCCGCATCGCCCGCTCGCAGCGCACCCAGTGGTTCACGGCCCGCAGCGCGCACGCCGCCCCCACCGCCAGCAGCGCGAAGGCCATCCCGACCCGCACCCCCCACCGCAGGTCCGGCAGGAACTGGTCCACCGCGAACCCGCCGCCCACCAGCGCCAGCGCGGTCCGGATCCAGGCCAGGAAGGTCCGCTCGTTGGCGAGGGAGAAGCGGTAGTCCGGAGTCTCGCCCTCGTCCCGCAGCCGCTCCGGTGCGAACCAGAGCCGCACGTCCTTGACGAAGTCGATCACGTGGCCAATCTACGTCCCCGTCACGCACCCGGCGCGGGCTGGGTCCCGCCCGCCCGGAAGGCCCGCAGCCGCCGGTACGCCTCCAGCCCGTCCGGCACCCACGGCCACTCCCCGCCGGCGATCCGCCGGTCCAGTTCCTCCTGCGGGAGCCAGGCGTGCCAGTCCACCTCGGAGGCCTGCGGAGCCACCGGCAGCGGGCACCCCACCTCGTGCACGTACGACCACCAGCCCCCGCCCGGCCCCTCGTACAGGAACTTGAACAGAGGCTCCGGCCGGTCCAGCCCGCTCACCCCGAGCTCCTCCTCGGCCTCGCGCAGCGCGGCGTCCGCGTACTCCTCCCCGGCGCCCAGCACCCCGCCCACGAACATGTCGTAGTGCGCGGGGAAGACCAGCTTCGACGCGGTCCGGCGGTGCACGAAGACCCGCCCCGCCACGTCCCTGGCCAGCACGAACACGCACCGGTGCAGCAGCCCCCGGGCGTACACCTCGCCCCGGGGGGCCTGCCCGACGACCCGGTCGTCCCGGTCCACCACGTCCAGTACCTCGTCAGCGGGATCCACGGACCCATCCAATCACCGCTGTTGACTGGTCACCGCTCCGTGGCAAAGGATCTGCCCCACCACCGACCGACCGGAGGACCGGCAGGCATGACGTACGACGCTGACGTGATCGTGATCGGAGCGGGCCTCGCGGGTCTCGTGGCCACCGCCGAGCTCGTCGACGCGGGCCGCAAGGTGATCCTCCTCGACCAGGAGCCGGAGCGGTCGATCGGCGGCCAGGCCCACTGGTCCTTCGGCGGACTGTTCTTCGTGGACTCGCCCGAGCAGCGCCGCCTGCGCATCAAGGACAGCCACGCCCTCGCCCTCCAGGACTGGTACGGCACCGCCGGGTTCGACCGCGAGGAGGACGCCTGGCCGCGCCGCTGGGCGGAGGCGTACGTGGACTTCGCGGCCGGCGAGAAGCGCCCCTGGCTGCACGCCCAGGGGGTGCGCTTCTTCCCCGTGGTCGGCTGGGCCGAACGCGGCGGCTACGACGCCGGCGGCCCCGGCAACTCGGTGCCCCGCTTCCACATCACCTGGGGCACCGGCCCCGGCCTGCTGGAGCCCTTCGTGCGGCGGGTCCGCGCCGGAGCGGCCCGCGGGCTGGTCCGGCTCGCCTTCCGCCACCGGGTCACCGGGCTGGCGGCCACCGCCGGCGCCGTCGACACCGTCACCGGCGAGGTCCTGGCGCCCTCGGACGCCGTACGGGGCACCGCGAGCAGCCGCGAGGCGGTCGGCGCGTTCAGCCTGCGGGCCCAGGCGGTGATCGTGACCAGCGGGGGCATCGGCGGCAACCACGACCTCGTACGCGCCCAGTGGCCCGCCCGCCTCGGCACCCCGCCCGCCCGGATGCTCTCCGGGGTCCCGGCGCACGTGGACGGGCTGATGCTGGGCATCGCCGAGGCCGCCGGAGCCAGCCACATCAACAAGGACCGGATGTGGCACTACACCGAGGGCATCGAGAACTGGGACCCCATCTGGGCGCGGCACGGCATCCGCATCCTGCCCGGCCCGTCCTCGCTGTGGCTGGACGCCACCGGCAAGCGGCTGCCCGTACCGCTCTTCCCCGGCTTCGACACGCTCGGCACCCTCGACCACATCATGCGGACCGGCCACGACCACACCTGGTTCGTGCTCAACCAGCGCATCATCGGCAAGGAGTTCGGCCTCTCCGGATCCGAGCAGAACCCGGACCTGACGGGCAAGTCGGTGCGCGAGGTGATCAACCGTGCCCGGCAGGCCGTCCCCGGCCCGGTCAAGGCCTTCATGGACCGCGGCACGGACTTCATCGTGGAGCGGGACCTGTCCGCGCTGGTCCGCCGGATGAACGAGCTCACCAAGGAGGACCTGCTCGACGAGGCCGCCGTCCGCCGTGCGATCACCGCCCGCGACCGGGAGATAGCCAACCCCTTCACCAAGGACCTCCAGGTCACGGCCATCCACGGGGCGCGCAAGTACCTCGGCGACCGGCTGATCCGCACCGCCGCCCCGCACCGCATCCTGGACCCCGGGGCCGGCCCGCTGATCGCCGTCCGGCTCTCGATCCTGACCCGCAAGTCCCTCGGCGGCCTGGAGACCGACCTCTCCTCCCGCGTCCTGACCCCCTCCGGCGACCCGCTGCCCGGCGTCTACGCCGCCGGCGAGGCCGCCGGCTTCGGCGGCGGCGGCGTCCACGGCTACCGGGCCCTGGAGGGCACGTTCCTCGGCGGCTGCGTCTTCTCCGGCCGCGCCGCGGGCCGCGCGGCCGCCCGGGCCGTCGGCTAGGGCCGGCGGCCAGGGCCGGCGCCAGGGCGGCCGCCGGACGGCCGCGGAGCGCTCCGCACTAGACGATCCGGAAGCGCTCCGCGACCACGAGGGTGTCGTCGTTCACGGTGAAGGCCGGATCCCCCATCTCCGCCCGCAGCGGCTCGCTGTGCCAGAACCCCTCGTGCGCGGAGCGCCATTCGGCCACCGAGGCGAAACCCTCGCCCTCGTCCAGGGCGTGCCGCAGATCGACCTCGGCCAGCCGCAGCACCCGTACGTCCGTCACCTCCAGGACGGCCACGGGACGCTCCCCGGAATCCACCAGGGCGTAGCGTTCCCCCGGCCGGGGCAGTGGCTCACCCTGGGCCTCGTGCCACTCCATCAGGCCTGTCGTCGTGGTCTTCGCACCGCTCAGTACGGCGGCCACCAGGGTGTCGCGCTGCTCCCCGGGAAAGCCCAGTTCGAAGGGCCGGAGATCCTCGTCAGTCGTCATGCACCCACCCTACGGAGCATCTCCCCAGGTCACACCTGCATTTCGAACCGTCACTTGCGTCCCAAGTCGCCCCTTCTGCTCACCAGTTGAAACGCGCCACCCAGTGGACCGGACCTTGACGCGGAGCTGTGCCTACCGGTTTGCTGTCCGTGATCATCCTGGCTGACCACCGGCGTGATCGAGCCGCCCCGTCGGCACCCCACGCGTACCACCCCGCACCGACCGCCCCACCCGTACCCCCGTGCGCGCACCCGCGCACGTTGTCCACCCGCGCCCGCGTCCTGGAGGGAACCCGCGGATGTCCCCGCCTCCGCCGCCCCTCGGCCGCGCCCGCAAACGGGACGCCCAGCTCTTCGACCCGGCCCTGTGCGACACCGAACTCGTCGGTGTCCGCAGCCAGTTCACCCAGGGCCGGTGGGCCAAGGCCCGTACCCTCCTCGTC
The DNA here is from genome assembly GCF_056435605.1 of Streptomyces sp. NPDC043896. NCBI lineage: Bacteria > Bacillati > Actinomycetota > Actinomycetes > Kitasatosporales > Streptomycetaceae > Streptomyces > Streptomyces sp. NPDC043896. The sequence goes on along the minus strand of NZ_JBWKEE010000023.1, from coordinate 131,595 downwards.
GCCACCGGCGACGACTGGGACCGCCGGGGCCACCGCGTCGCCGTCCTCGCCGAAACCCCGGCCGCCACCGCCTGGGCCGGCGAATGGCTCCTCGCCGAACCCGACAGCGCCGACGCCGCCACCCTCCTCGCCTGCGCCTCCGTCTTCACCGCCCTGCGCGGCAAGGGCAGCCCCGAGGCCGCCGAGGAGGCCTGCCGCCGCGCCGCCGCGCTGCTCCCCGCCGACCCCACCCCCTGGCTCGGCCTCCTCATGCTCGCCCGCGCCTTCGGCACCGACGAGGAGTTCAGCCGCCACTTCGACCAGGTCCGGGCCCGCCACCGCGAGCACCACCACGCCCACCACCTCATGGTCGCCAAGCTCGCCGAACGCGCCCCCGCCTCCGGCCACGACCCGCTCCACGAGGTCTACGACTTCGCCGCCTGGGCCGCCGAGGAGTCCCCGGCCGACTCCCCGCTCGCCGTGCTGCCCGTCATCGCCCACGCCGAGCGCTTCCGCGTCCTCGCCGCCGACCGGGGCGCCGACTGCGGGGCCGCCGCGGAGCACTGGACCGGGCGCCGCGCCCGCCAGGTGCTGCGCTCCGCCTTCGACTGGTGGCTGGAGTGGGAACGCGAGGACCACCCCCGCAACCGGGTCGACCTCAACTTCCTCGCCCACGCCAAGCTCTGCGAAGGCCGCCCCGCCGAGGCGGCCGCCCTCTTCCACCGCATCGGCAGCCATGCCACCCGCGCCCCCTGGTCCTACCCGGACCGCGATCCGCAGAAGGCCTTCCTCGCCGCGCGCAGTGCCGCGCTCGGCACCGCTTGACCAGTCACCCCCGAAAGGACCCTGCCATGCCGACGGGCAGATCCACCACGCTCCCAGCCGACCCCGCGGCCGAGATCCGCACGTACAAGGGCCAGGACCGCGCCCTGCGTGCCGACCGGCTCGGCACCGCCGGACTGCTGCTCTCCGTCCTCGCCGCCAGCGCGCCCCTGATGGTCGTCGCAGGTGTCATGCCCACGATCTTCGGGGTCATGGGCATCGTCGGCCAGCCGCTCCTCTTCGTCATCCTCGGCGTCGTCCTCGCCCTGTTCGGCATCGGCTACGCCGAGATGAGCCGCCACGTCCACAACGCCGGAGCCTTCTACGCGTACATCGCGCGCGGCCTCGGGTCCACCGCCGGCGCCGCCGCCTCCACGGTCGCCCTCGTCGCCTACAGCGCCATGCAGGTCGGCGTCTACGGCATCCTCGGCTTCGAGATATCCGGCCTCTTCGCCACCTACCTCGACACCCAGGTCGCCTGGTGGATCCCGGCCCTGCTCGCGGTCGCCGCCACCGGCGCCCTCGGCTGGCTCAAGATCGACCTCAACGCCCGGGTGCTCGGCGTCCTGCTCCTCATCGAGTGCGCCCTCGTCGTCGTCTTCGACGTCGCCGCCCTCGGCAAGCCCGGCCCCGAAGGCCTCTCCCTGGGCGCCTTCGACCCCGCGACGCTCGGCGGAGCCGGCCTCGGCACCGCCCTGTGCTTCTGCATCGCCGCGTTCGTCGGCTTCGAGCAGTCCCCGGTCTACGCCGAGGAGACCAGCAAGCCGCACATCGTCGTCTCCCGCGTGATGTTCCTCGCCATCGGCTTCGTCGCCCTCTTCTTCGCGCTCAGCGCCTGGGCCCTCTCCGTCGCCACCGGCCCCGCCGGAATCGTCAAGGCCTCCGCGGAGGCCGGCCCCGGCCTCCTCTTCGAGCTCACCCAGAGCCGCCTCGGCGCCACCTTCACCGACGTCCTGCACGTGCTCTTCGTCAGCGGCATGTTCGCCGCCATGCTGAGCTTCCACAACGTCGTCGCCCGCTACGCCTTCGCCATGGGCCGCGAGGGCCTGCTCCCGGCCCGCTTCGGCCGCACCAACCCCGGCACCGGCGCCCCCGCCACCGGCTCCCTCCTGCAGACCGTCGTGGCCGCCGTGGTCGTCCTCGTCTTCGCCGTCACCGACTCCATGCCGACCGGCGACCCCACCGCCCCCGTCCTGCACCTGTTCACCTGGATGGGCAGCGTCGGCGCCCTCGGCGTGACCGTCCTGATGGCCACGGCCTCCTTCGCCGTCATCGCCTTCTTCGTCCGCCGGGGCACCGCGGCGGCCCAGGTCTGGCGGCTCGTCGCGGCCGGCCTGGCGGGCCTGGCCCTGGTCGGCATCGCCGTCTACACCGTCAAGGACTTCGCCCTCCTGGTCGGCGCCGAGCAGGGCTCCGCGCTGAGCTGGGCCCTGCCCGCGATCATCGCCGTCGCCGCGCTCGGCGGACTCGTCCACGGGCTGCTGCTGAAGTCCCGCCGCCCCGAGGTCCACGCCCGCATCGGCCTGGGCAACGAGGCCTTCCGCCTCGACCAGGCCGCGGAGGCCACGACCCGCGACTAAGGGCCCCCGGCCTCGTATTCGCACCCCTGGGAAGCCCCCGGAGACCGTTTCCATGGTCGCCGGGGGCTTCCGCGTTCGGTGGCCGATTTTGGCGGGTAGCGGAGGCACGTGGTCTCCTATGGCGACAAAATCACCGGTACCGCGATACGGGGGACACCACCCAGCTCCCCCGCGCGCGGCTGCCGGACCTGCCTGACCGAACCACGAAGGCGAAGTCCTACATGAGTGATCGCACCTTGACCGAGGCCCCGGCCGAGGCGTCCCGCCGCCCCGTCGACGCCGGTGACGAGGGCTACAGCAAGGACCTCAAGTCCCGCCACATCAACATGATCGCCATCGGCGGGGCGATAGGCACCGGCCTCTTCCTCGGCGCCGGAGGCCGCATCGCCGGCGCCGGCCCCTCCCTGGCCATCGCCTACGCGGTGTGCGGCGTCTTCGCCTTCTTCGTGGTCCGGGCCCTCGGCGAGCTCGTCCTCTACCGCCCGTCCTCCGGCGCCTTCGTCTCGTACGCGCGCGAGTTCATGGGGGAGAAGGGCGCCTACACGGCCGGCTGGCTCTACTTCCTCAACTGGTCCACCACCACTGTGGCCGACATCACCGCCGCCGCGACCTACGCGCACTTCTGGTCGATGTTCACCGACGTCCCCCAGTGGGTGCTCGCCTTCATCGCCCTGGCCGTCGTCCTCACCGCGAACCTGATCTCGGTGAAGTACTTCGGCGAGATGGAGTTCTGGTTCTCCCTCGTCAAGGTCGCCGCCCTGACGCTCTTCCTGCTCGTCGGCATCTACCTCGTCGCCACCAGCCACGACATCGGCGGCAACACCCCGGGCCTGGCCAACATCACCGACAACGGCGGCATCTTCCCCTCCGGCGTCCTGCCGATGCTCCTGGTCATCCAGGGCGTGGTCTTCGCGTACGCCTCCGTCGAGCTGTGCGGCGTCGCCGCCGGCGAGACCGAGAACCCCGAGAAGATCATGCCGAAGGCGATCAACTCGATCATGTGGCGCGTGGGCATCTTCTACGTCGGCTCCGTGGTCCTGCTGGCCCTGCTGCTCCCGTACACCGCGTACTCGGCCGACCAGAGCCCCTTCGTCACCGTCTTCGACAAGCTCGGCGTCCCGGGCGCCGCCGGCATCATGAACCTGGTCGTCCTGACCGCCGCCCTGTCCAGCCTGAACTCCGGCCTCTACTCCACCGGCCGGATCCTGCGCTCGATGGCCATGTCCGGCTCCGCCCCCAAGTTCACCGGAGTCATGAACAAGGGCAAGGTCCCCTACGGCGGCGTCCTCTTCACCGCCGCCTTCGGCGTCGCGGGCGTCGGCCTGAACTACTGGATGCCCGGCGAGGCCTTCGAGATCGTCCTCAACCTGGCCTCCATCGGCATCCTCGGCACCTGGGCCATGGTCATGCTCTGCTCGCTGTTCTTCTGGCGCCGGTCGAAGAACGGCCTGGTCGAGCGCCCGTCCTACCGCCTGCCCTGGGCCCCGTACACCCAGATCGTGACCCTGGTCTTCCTGGTCACGGTCCTGGTCCTGATGTGGTGCGACGGCGGCGTCGGCCGCACCACGGTCATGTTCCTCCCGGCGATCGCCGCCGCCCTCGTCGGCGGCTGGTTCCTGGTCCGCCGCCGCGTGGCCGAGCTGGCCGCCGCCAACGACTGACCGCGCCGCACGCGAAGGGCCCCCGGCCCGGGATCCGAGATCCCGGGCCGGGGGCCCTTTCCGTCAGCCGTGTTCCCGCAGGACGCCCGGGGAACGAAGAAGGACCCCGCCGTAGCGGGGTCCTTCTGTTTGTGTCCGAGGGGGGACTTGAACCCCCACGCCCGATAAAGGGCACTAGCAC